>NZ_JACAXC010000019.1:0-56787 GCF_013391535.1 Acinetobacter sp. SwsAc4 | reverse complement strand
TATACTTCGCCTTATATGTATTATTTGATTCAATGACCGCTTTTTCTACTACAGTATTTGCTGCAAAAACAGAAAATGGCAGAATAAGCATCAATGAAACTGTTAAAAACTTAATTTTCATCTTCTTCCCTTTTTTTAAATAGAGGTGGTCCCACATGTTTGAACAACTAAAAGCTTATTTATAAGTGATACTCTGCTCTAGTTAAGCTACCTTATTTTGTTGTGGTAGCTGGTCATAGTAAAACTCATCTGGAGTCATTTTGTCCAGACTCGAATGAGGTCGTTTCAAATTATAAAATTCAAAATATGCGTTTAATTGCTTCTTCGCATCCAAAACATTGCTGTAGGCTTTGAGATACACCTCTTCATATTTAACGCTCCGCCATAATCGTTCAACCATCACATTATCAACCCATCGACCTTTACCATCCATGCTGATTTGGATGTCATTTGATTTCAATACATGGTTTAGACAGGCCTTATTGGCAGCCTCCAGAATCCCCAACTGAGCCTTATCAACTTAAATGGAATACAAGAACTGATGTATTTAAAGATAATGGCAGCCCTGTATCAACAGATAGATTTCAATCGGACGAATATAAACATATATCTGGTGTGTTTGTAATGACTGCACGAGAAGATTACGGAATTAGCCTTTCTGTATATGGTGATGAAAAAAATGTAGGCTTATTGGTTAAGAACTTAAATAGTAATAATATTCTGCCAGATGGCCTACTTAAGACACGCACTTATGATAGTAATGAATTGCGTAAGTTAATAGATCCAACTATGCGTAAGCCAATAACTAGTTTAGTTACCCGCACTTTACATGGGCAGTATTTCTTCATGGTTCAGCATCTGAACAAACTTTCCCAAGAACATGTAATAGAGGAATCGTAGTAGAAAATAAATTTAATGAAAAATACAAATACAAAAGATATGGCTGAAGTTTTTTAAAAGTTAGGAATACATTTGACTATTTTGAAGCAATTTACTCTTCTTTTAGGTGTTATTAACTTTTTTAATTTTGTCGCACAGTTCTTTGTAATGTCGCATAGTTCATTGGAAATGACAACCGCCTCCAACTAATGCAATCGCTGACGCAGTATGGTGTGGTGCACGGAAGGGGCGTTGTCCAAAAGTATGTTGAGCATTTGCAACCGAATAAATACTTGCGACTTCTAAATTTTCTTGGGCATTGAGTGGTGGCAAAATAGAAGGTAGCCGAGAAGCCAGTAATGTTTTACCTGTACCAGGTGGACCTTTGAAAAGTAAAGAATGTCCACCCGCTGCTGCTATTTCTAGTGCACGACGTGGACGTAATTGACCTTTGACATCTGCAAGATCAAATTGATACTGAGTAGTGGTTAAATTTTCATGTTTGGGTGATGCTGATAAATGAGAAGTGCCCAAAAAGTGTGCACATACATCTTGTAAATGATTGGCAGCATAAACTTCAAACTGCGGAAGTTGATTGGCTTCTTCTAGATTATTAGTAGGTACCAATAAGCGGTGTTGGGCTTGTTGGCAAGCCATCGCAATTGGCAATATTCCAGTAACAGGGCGTAAATGTCCATCTAATGCAAGTTCACCAATAAATTCAAAGCCGTCAGTACAATTTTCAGGAAGTTGACCTGAAGCAATTAAAATTCCTAGTGCGATCGGTAAATCTAGGCGGGAGCCATCTTTAGGAAGATCTGCAGGTGCTAAATTAATCGTTAAACGTTTGGTTGGAAACAAGAAACCACTGTTGATAATTGCTGATCGAACACGATCTTTACTTTCCCTTACAGCGGCTTCTGCTAAACCTACAATGGTTAAGGAGGGGAGTCCTGAACTGATATGAACTTCAACTTCGATTTGAGGGGCATGTAAACCAAATAAACCCCTCGTGTAAATTTTTGCGAAAGACATTTTATTATTGTTCCATCATGGTGCTTTATTTTTAATCATTTTTGTTGATCTCTGCGCTAAACTGGTGCTTATTTTTGATCTTGCACCATTTTTTCTAGAGTGCTCATTTGCTGTTGTAACGCAGCGAGGCGTTGGTTTGCCAAATTTAGCGCTATTTTCTGGCGCTCCAGCTCTTGTTTAGAGACTAAATCTAATTTTTCGACGCTTTCATTGAGCAAAGCACGTAAATTTTTTTCTAAATCTTTTTTAGGTTGATCAACTTGTTCAAGAATGGCTTGTAAAAGAGTTTCAATCATGAAGCGCTCAATAGGTTATATGTATTTGTAGGCAAGTGTACCATTGCTTGTAGTAATCCCATAGCCCTGTTCAACGCATTGATGCCACCGATATCTAAATTCAGTTAAACAGGAGCAAATGAAACTTATTTTCGATTGAATATCTACATCTTGACGTCCAAATAGGTTATAAAGAAAGCTCTTGCTGATGGTTTGAAAATCCCCAACCTTCAAATATTGGCATGAAAATTGAACATAAAACCTTACTGGTGAAAATAAGCCGAAGGAAAACACACATGAAGCTTGTAACTGCAATTGTAAAACCATTCAAACTCGATGATGTGCGTGAAGCACTCTCTGATATTGGTGTTCAAGGGATTACCGTAACTGAAGTAAAAGGTTTTGGTCGTCAAAAAGGTCATACTGAACTGTATCGTGGTGCAGAGTATGTCGTTGATTTTTTACCGAAAGTAAAGATTGAAATTGCGATTAGCGATGAAATGGTCGATGCGGTTATTGAATCTATCACTCGTGTTGCAAGCACTGGGAAAATTGGTGACGGTAAAATCTTTGTCACGAATTTGGAACAAGTCATCCGTATTCGTACTGGTGAAACTGGACCAGATGCTGTCTAAATTGGCACAAAGTTTGCTGAGTTAGAATTAAGAGAAATAGCTCACAAAATAAGGTTGGGGGACACGAATGAAAAAAATGCTTATGGCGCTCAGTCTATCTGGCGCACTCTTAGGTGGTTCAGCGATGGTTTGGGCAGAAGATGCTGCATCAACACCAGTTGCTGAACAAACTGTAGCAGCGTCTGATACGGCGGCTGCATCAACTGTGACTGTCGCAGCAGAAGCTCCTGCTCCTGTAGAAGCCACTCCAGCTCCTGCACCAGTTGCAAAAGTTGATACAGGCGATACAGCTTGGATTCTCGTTTCAACAGCACTGGTTCTGTTGATGACTATCCCTGGTTTGGCTCTATTCTATGGTGGTATGGTTCGTAAGAAAAACGTACTCAGCACCATGATGTTTAGCCTTTCTGCGGCAATTCTAGTCAGCTTAATTTGGGTTATCGTTGGTTATTCGCTTGCATTCTCTGGTTCAGGCGCCTATGTCGGTGACTTTGCCAAATCAATGCTAAATGGTGTGGCATTTGATGCCTTAAGTGGAACTATTCCAGAAAGCTTGTTTGTTATTTTCCAAATGACTTTTGCGATTATCACTGTTGCAATTATTAGCGGTTCGATTGCTGATCGTATGAAATATTCAGCATTCATGGCGTTTATTGCAGTTTGGGTAATCTTGGTTTATGCACCAATTACTCACTGGGTTTGGGCTGCTGATGGCTGGTTATTCAAAGCAGGTGCTTTAGATTTCGCTGGCGGTACAGTTGTACACATCAACGCAGGTGTAGCTGGTTTAGTGGCTGCGTACATGTTGGGTAAACGTGCTGGTCTAGGTCGCGAATCAATGGCACCGCACAATCTTACGCTCACTGTGATTGGCGCAAGCTTAATTTGGGTAGGTTGGTTTGGCTTTAACGGTGGTAGTGCTTTAGGTGCTGGCGCTCGTGCGAGTATGGCAATTCTTGTAACGCAAGTTGCTGCTGCTGCCGCTGCATTCTCTTGGTTGATTGTTGAACGTCTCGTTCGTGGTAAGGCTTCAGTACTTGGTGGTGCATCAGGTGCGGTTGCTGGTTTGGTTGTAATCACTCCTGCGGCTGGTTTCGTTGGTGTGGGTGGTGCTTTAATCATGGGTTTAATCGGTGGTGTAGTGTGCTTCTGGGGTATTACAGCACTTAAACGTCTCCTTAAAGCAGATGATGCATTGGATGCTTTCGGTCTACACGCAGTTGGTGGTATCGTTGGTGCGGTTCTTACGGGGGTGTTCTACAGTGATGAAATCATTAAAGCTGCTAACGTTGCGCTTGCTCCAACAATCATCGAACAACTAAAAGTACAACTTGAAGGTGTACTCGCAACGATGGTATATAGCGCAGTAGTGACTTTCATTATCCTTAAAGTGATTGATCTTGTGATTGGTATCCGCGTAAGTGCTGATGATGAGCGCATGGGTCTTGACCTTAGCCAACATGGCGAGCGTATCGAATAATTCATTATTCTTTGAAGTTTAAAAAACAGCCGAATAAGGCTGTTTTTTTATGCCTTTCGTGTGCTAGTTCAGCAATTGCAGAAACTTTGCTACACTTAAAGCAAGTGAGTAAATAATCGCACAACTATGCATTGTCCATTTTGTAACGCTGCTGATAGTAAAGTCATCGACTCTCGCCTTGCGGCTGAGGGTTGTCAAATCCGTCGTCGTCGAGAATGCACGATTTGTGGTGAAAGGTTTACCACCTTTGAAAGTTATGAAATGGTGATGCCACGGGTCATTAAATCAGATGCCAAGAGTGAACCATTTGATGAAGCAAAATTGCGCCGCTCATTGATGCATGCTTTACAGAAACGTCCAGTAACCCAAGAGCAAATTGAAACGGTTTTAAGTGATATACAATCACAAATTCGCCGTTTAGGTGAGCGAGATGTAAAGTCGAGAACCATTGGTGAGATTGTGATGCAGGCTTTATTTGCACTTGATCATGTAGCCTATGTTCGTTTTGCCTCTGTTTATCAAGATTTCCAAGATGTTGAAGCATTTCGTCGTCAGATTGAGCAAATGCAACAACGTGAAAATGAAGCATAAGTTAGAGAAATCATGTCTGAGTTCACGCAAAATCATTTATCCCAAGATCAATATTGGATGCAGCAAGCAATTGAGTTGGCTCGACTAGGACAATATTCAACCAAGCCGAATCCTAACGTGGGTTGCGTTATTGTCAAAGATGGGCAGCTGATTGGAGAGGGCTATCACCCTAAAGCGGGTCAACCCCACGCAGAAGTTTTTGCACTTCGCCAAGCGGGCGAACATGCTAAAGGCGCGACAGCTTACGTGACTTTGGAACCATGTGCACATTATGGTAGAACGCCGCCTTGTGTAGAAGCATTGGTTAAAGCTCAGGTGAAGAAAGTCGTGGTCGCTTGTTCAGATCCTAACCCATTAGTCGCGGGAAAAGGCGTTCAAATTTTAAAAGCAGCTGGTATTGAAGTTGAAACAGGAATTTGTGTAGAAACTGCAAAAACGCTCAATTTGGGCTTTTTAAAAGCGATGTCTACGGGTTCGCCGTATGTGCGTTTGAAAATTGCATCAAGTTTAGATGGCCGTACTGCAATGGCTTCAGGAGAATCGAAATGGATTACTGGAGCAATCGCTAGACAAGATGTACAACATTGGCGTGCAATTTCGGGTGCTGTGATTACAGGGATTCAAACCGTTTTAGCCGATGATTGTGAATTGAATGTACGTGCATTGGACGGTATTGAGCTAAGTACCGTGGTTCAGCCGAAGCGTATTGTATTGGATCGCCAAGGACAGTTACCACTTTCAGCGAAGATTTTGAAAAATCCTGAAACAGTGATGGTGATGACACCATTTCGTCAAGAACTTGCTGATTTAGGCGTGATACAATTGGCGCCGCAACCCTTAAGTCAATTATTGCAAACTTTAACTCAGCAGTATCAAATTTATGATGTTTTGGTTGAAGCAGGTGCAACTTTATCAACGGCTTTTTTACAGCAGGGTTTAGTTGATGAAATGATCAGTTATGTTGCACCGACTTTACTTGGTCAATCTGCTCGTGCAATGTTCAATGCTGAATTGAGTACAATGGCAGAACAATTGCGTTTTGATTTAGTCGATGTAACCCAACTTGGGCAAGATATTCGCCTAAGATTGCTCCCTATCCAAGAGATGATATGAATCCAGAACCATCGGTTTATCACAAGCGTCGTCATGCAGCACGTACGACTGACGAATATCTTTTTCATCAGTTAGTACCTTATTTAGGCAATAAGCGTCGACTGCTTCATCTGATTTTGGAAGCACTTGAGATTACGGGCACACTGAATAGTAAGAAAAAGAATCCACCGATTTTTGCTGATTTCTTTGCAGGGAGTGGCGTGGTCTCACGTTTAGCACGTCAAAACGGCTATCGTGTTATTGCAAATGACTGGGAACCGTATAGCCATGCATTGAACAACGCCATTTTAGCCTGTGTTGATGCACCCGCATTTAAAGAATTAGGTGGCTATCAAAAAGCGATTGATTATCTGAATCGATTGCCAGAAGTCAAAGGCTGGGTGACACATAATCTTTGTCCACGTAATGATGATGTGTATGATCCTGCTCGTGATCGTTTGTTTTTCAAACGCCGCAATGGGATGCGTATTGATGCAATTCGTCAACAGATCGCAACTTGGCAGGCGCAAGGTGCAATCAATGATGTAGAAATGAGTGCTCTATTGGCACCACTTTTATATTCGGCAAGTTTTGTTAGTAATACCAGTGGTGTATTTAAGAGCTTTCATCAGGGTTGGGGTGGCCGAACTCAAACGGCGCTAGAACGAATCGAGTCATTAATATGGCTTACACCGAGTCGTTTCTGTGAGATTGGAGATCCCAAACGACCTGCGGCTGAAATGTGGTGTGTCGATGCACAACATTTAGCTAACCAAATGAGTGGTTTCGAAGTTGATGTTGCCTATCTTGATCCACCTTATAATCAGCATGCCTACAGTAGTAATTACCACGTTCTCAATGCCCTGACTTTATGGGATCAAGTGGATTTACCATCACCTGATACCAAAGGCTTTAAGAGTGGAATTGATCGAGCATGGCGTAAAGAGCGCCCAAGTCCTTATAACTCATCTAAGTATGCGAAAGAGGCTTATGAAAAGTTATTGGAAACGATTAATGCACGCTATATTTTGACTAGTTATTCGACTGATGGAAATATTGAGCCTAAAGATTTGCTGACTGCTAATTTAAAGCGCGGCAAAGTGACTTTGCTAACTCAAGATGTACCGCGTTATCGAGTGAGTAAACAGCGTCAATCAGAACGTGCACGTGTGCTTGAGTTTATTGTGATTACGGATACCCATGCGAAGTCTGGCCCGCCATTACGACAACTTTTAGGGCAGTTATATCATTTTGCTGAGTTAGGTGGTGTTGATACGACAGGCAATAGTACTCAGCTTGCACTTTGGTAAATTCAAGTAGACACCATTTTTGGATAATGTGGTGTCTATTTTCTATTTTTTTCACTTTCTTGCTAATACATATAATTTTATAAAATAAATGATTGTTTTTACATGAATTGTCATTGAATTTAAATAAGTTTTCTGAATAAATATTTAGCTTTAAATTAATTAAAAACAATTACTTATATGCTTTTGTTGCGTGGTTTAATCTTTTTTTATTTACAAAAAATATTTTACTATTTGGTTGAAAAACTACCAGAAGAATATTGATCATTTTCGAAAATGAATATATTTTGCCGAGCTTTATTTCAGGTCATGCCTATACGCAGCACTGACCAAGAGAGGTTGTGATGAGTCGCTCGGAACCCAGCTTGTTGGGGCAATGTATAGCTGAATTTTTTGCTACCGCAGTTTTTTTATCTTTTGGTATTGGTGTCGTGGCTGCGCTTAAACTTGCAGGAGCAAGTCTAGGGTTATGGGAAATCAGCCTTGTATGGGGCTTGGCTGTAGCATTGGCTGTTTATCTATCTGCAGGTATTTCTGGAGCTCATCTCAATCCTGCCGTTACGATTGCATTAGCACTGTTTGCTGGTTTTGATAAACGTAAAGTTCCTTTCTATATTATTGCTCAAGTTTCTGGTGCTGCTTTAGGCGCACTATTGGTCTATGGTTTGTATAGCAATCTATTTATGGATTATGAGCAAACACACCATATGGTACGGGGGAGTGTAGAGAGTTTGGAGTTGGCTGGAATTTTCTCAACCTATCCACATCATTTATTGTCTATTGGACAGGCGTTTATGGTGGAAATGTTTATCACTATGTTATTACTTTGGCTCATCATGGCGATTGGGGATGATCATAATGGTTTGCCACGTGGTGCTTTAGCACCAATTTTGGTGGGTTTATTAGTTGCTGTCATTGGCGCTTCTTTTGGTCCATTAACAGGCTTTGCTATGAATCCTGCACGCGATTTTGGTCCAAAAGTTGTGGCCTATTTTTCAGGCTGGGGTTCAATTGCTTTTACTGGCGGTCGTGATATTCCTTACTTTATTGTGCCTATCTTTGCACCGATTGTTGGCGCTTGCTTAGGGGTATTGGGCTATAAATTATTTTTTAGCCATTTCTTGTTAAATAATACGGTTGAGCTTAAACAGGCAGTCAATAAACGTATCTCTGAAATGCAGTAATTTAAGGTTAAAAATGATAAAAGGTGATCAATGGGTCACCTTTTTTATTGCAAGTATTTGAACTTGGAGTCCCTTGTTATCTCTAAGGCTTTGCTTTATGGTATTCGATTCACTATGGCATATATTGCATAAGATTAGGTTAGAACTCCCATGTTTACAGGCATTATTGAAAGTTTAGGTAAGGTTGAGAGCTTACAAAGTGTAGGCGGTGATGTACGTCTACGTATTCAAACTGATTTGGATATGTCTGATGTGCATTTAGGTGATTCAATTGCGACTAATGGAATTTGTCTCACAGTGATCGAGTGGGGAAGCAATTGGTATGCTGCAGATGTGTCTCGTGAAAGCTTAAATCGAACGACTTTAGGTCAATGGAAAGTAGGTCAATCCGTCAATGTCGAAAAAGCAATGTTGCCAACAACACGATTTGGTGGACATATTGTGAGTGGACATGTTGATGGTCTAGGAGAAATTACAGTCGTTCGAGAAGACGCGCGTTCATTATATTTTGAAGTAACAGCACCTGTTGAATTGGCAAAATATTTAGCTGAAAAAGGTTCTGTAACTGTCGATGGGATTAGTCTGACCATTAACCATCTACGTGGCAATATTCTGAGTTTGAATCTCATCCCTCATACTGCTGAGCGTACCAATATTGGCACATGGCAAGTTGGTACAAAAGTTAATTTAGAGGTTGATGTGCTGGCACGCTATATCGAGCGCTTATTGTTGGGTGATAGAGCAGCGGAACAAAAAACTGAGTCAAACATCAGTATGGCATTTTTGGCTGAAAACGGTTTCTTAAAATAAAAAATGAAACATAAAAAAGCCCAGTTTAAACTGGGCTTTTTTATTATTTTTCATCTGAAAATTGACTATTTTTGAGGATGTATTCTATTTCGTCTTGCGCAATCGCATGTAATTTTGCTCTAAAAACTGTGACCGCTTGTTCAATCATACTTTCAGCTTCTAATTCCAGTCGGACACGCACACTTTCGAGCTCAGATAAGATTTGTTGGTCATCAATCCGAACACGTTGAGCCTGCACATAATCAATACTTGGTTGTTCAGGATTTGGTTGATAACGTTCAGTGTGTTGTGCAATTTCTTGATCAATGTGTTGTCGAAGGGCAACAAGATTTTCCGTTTGTTGTTCGAACTGATTTAACTCATCTGCTTGCAGTTGCGCGGCATAAGCAGCTTGGGCAGCACGTTTTTCTGCCAGAGCTTTTTCCAAAGCCAATTGTTTGCGAACGCGTGCTTGTTCAATTAACTCAGCCTTTAAATGTGCATAAGCTTGATCAATACGTTGTTGAGAGCGTAGCTGAGCTTTTTCTTCGAGTTGTATCCATGTTTGGATTTGTGTTTGTGGTAACAGTAGATCACAGATACGAGCTAAATCTTCCTGATAGGTCTGACGTACAGTTTCAGGTGTATTTAACCAACGTTTTTTAAAATCTTGACCTACATTTAATGCCACGCGACACTCCTTATACGATGCTATGGTTTACAGACTTATAATTTAAATGTGCGTGGCTCAATGCCTAAACGACGATACATCTTAAATTTCTCTCGCCCGATCTGTTTTGCAGTTTCATTATTTTCAATAATTTCGATAATGTGGCGAAAATCTTGAGTTTGTTCAAGTGCATGATTGTTAAAATTAAATACAATCCAATCAATCGATGGCGGTAATTCAGCTGAAATACACACCGGACTATTCAACTGATCAATTCCATGAGCAATAAAGCTACTTGAATCAAAACTCCATAGCTTGTTATCCAACTCATTTTGTAAATTTGAATCAACACAATACCACCAAATCTGTGGGTGCTGATTCAGAATTTTGCGACATAAACGGCAAGCACTTTCAACTTGCCGCTCAACGCTGTTTTCAAACAAATAAAAACTAACTTGTGCCATAGATTAGTTATTCGTTTCAACACGATTCGCTAAAAACTGCATCAGTAATGGTACTGGGCGTCCAGTTGCACCTTTAGCTGCACCAGATAACCATGCTGTACCAGCCACATCAAGATGTGCCCAGCGGTAATCACGAGTGAAACGCTCAAGGAAACATGCTGCGGTTATTGCACCACCATAAGGACCACCAATATTGGCAATATCGGCAAACGGTGAATCAAGGAGTTCTTGATATTCTTCCATCACAGGCATACGCCATACACGGTCAAGTGATTGTTCGCCAGCAAGTTGTAATTCTTGTGCCAGTTCATCATCTGGAGAGAATAGACCACTGACGACTTTGCCTAGCGCAACAACACATGCACCTGTAAGTGTCGCAATATCAATGACAAGGGCAGGGTTGAAGCGTTTGATATAGGTCAGTGTGTCACAAAGTACAAGGCGGCCTTCAGCATCCGTATTCAAAATTTCTACAGTTTGACCACTCATGGTCGTCACAATATCTCCAGGGCGTGTTGCATGACCTGAAGGCATATTTTCTGCTGCTGCGATCGCACCGATAACATGAATTGGGAGTTGAGCTTCGCAAAGTGCTTGCATCGTACCTAACACTGAAGCAGCACCACACATATCGAATTTCATTTCATCCATACCTAAGCCTGGTTTTAATGAAATACCGCCTGTATCAAAAGTAACACCTTTACCGACAAGTACGATAGGTGCTTGATCAGCTTTTGCCTGATATTCAAGTGTAATAATTCTGCCTGGTCGATCAGAGCCTTTACTTACAGCAAGAAAAGCATTCATCCCTAAATCAGCCATTTGCTGTTCATTCAGGATAGTGACTTTTAATAGGTCAGGGTATTGTGCTGCAAGTGCAATCGCCTGATCTGCAAGGTATTCAGGGAAGCAAATATTTCCTGGGCGATTGCCTAAATCTCGAGCGTAATTTTGTCCAGATTGAACTGCGTGGACGAGCTTTAATTGAGCATCATCAAGTACAGTTTCATTTGCAACTAGATTAATGGTTTCTAAGATGAACTCATTTTTTTTAGATTTAAATTCATCATAGGCATAGGCTGCTTGAGTTAAACCTAAGGCAAATAGGTAATGTAAATCAGTTGGTAATGCACTGAGATCTACAGTGATTTGTCTAAATTTATTTTGTGATGATTTGATAATCGTTTGTGCGAGTTTTGCTAATTTTGTCGCTTTCAATTCAGCACTTTTGCCTAAACCGAGTAAATGTGCATTGGCTTGTACAGCGATATTGGTAATCAGGGCAATATTTTCATTAAAACCAGCTTTGAATTGTGTAGCATTCAGAACATCTTCTAGATGATTGATTTGATAACGATTTAAGTTTTGTTGTAATTGTTCTGAATCAACCAAAATCCACAAAGATTCACTAGACGACTGTGTTGGGAATGCGGTATGAAGGGTGAATTTCATTGTTTGTATAGAACCTAAGCAGCGAAAAAGAAAGATAAGTCCATTAAACACTTTCAGATATGAGGTTGCAATCCGCAACAAGCGATAGGTTTTATATTTTTAACATTCGGGTAAACTAGCACTACCCCTCGATTGGTCTATTTTTGGAAGCATTACTTTGATTATTCGGCGTTATCTCGTCAAACAAGTGGTCTCCACCTCTTTGGTTGTGACTGCTTTGCTCACTTTAATTATTATGGGTGGGCAGTTAATCAAGATTTTTGGGCGAGCTGCACAGGGTCGTTTAGACGCTAGTGTGTTGCTGAGTATCATTGCTTATCGTTTGCCAGAGTTTCTAACTTTAATTTTGCCATTGGGTTTCTTCATTGGACTCATGCTGGTTTTTGGTCGTCTATATGTTGACCATGAAATGGCGGTTTTAAATGGCAGTGGCGTTAGCCGTAATCAATTGGCTAAACTTTTATTGCCGATGACATTTGTTTTTTTGATTGTTCAAGCAATATTAATGTTTTGGGGGGCATCATCTGGAATTCGTGCTTACGAAAGCTTGATGCAAACACAAGCAGTGCGAGCAGGTTTTGATCTGGTTCGACCAAAGGAGTTTATCTCCTCGGGGCCGTATACCATTTATGCAGGTTCACTTTCGGAAGACCGTAAGAATTTAAAGGATATCTTTTATTACCAAAAGGCAGATCGGGAAGATAAACCAGATGTGATGATTTTAGCCAAAGAAGCGACACGTGTCGAAATGGCAAATGATACAGCGAATGTCGTTGATTTGGTTCAAGGTCGCCGTTACGAAATTTATCCGAATCAGCCACGCTATACCCAAGCAGAATTTCAATCTTATCGCTTACGTTTAGAGAATGATAAAGACGTTAAGTTTGAAAGCGATGATGTTGAAGCTTTATCCATGTCTAAGCTATGGGAAAGACGTGATGACCCTGTTATTCGCAGCGAGCTTGGTTGGCGTATCTTTGGTCCATTTGTGATTATTATTGGATTGATGCTTGCGGTTGCGTTATCTGAAGTAAGTCCACGTCAAGGTCGATATTATCGTCTTATTCCATCTATATTTATTTTTGCTAGCCTTATTGTATTAATGATCGCAATTCAGACACGAATTAGTAAAGGTGAATTAGACATCTGGGCTTATCCTGTCGCATTAATGATTTATGCCATTGCGGCGGCAATTTTTGCACGGAAACAAAAGTTAGCACCAAAACTTAAGAAAAGTATTCAGCGAGTGGGGTTGTAATGTTAGCACGTCGAATAGTCGCCAAACATGTGACAAAAACTACAGTCCTTGCGATGCTGGGCACAACGCTCGTGTTATCTTTTTTACAAATATTATTCACTTACTTAGGTGAATTAGGCTCGCTGAAACCCACTTATAATGCATGGCAAGCTTTCCTATATGTGATATGGGGTGCACCGAGTTATTTATATGAAATTTTACCTGTGGCAGCACTGATAGGTTCTGTCTTAGGCTTAGGCGCACTCGCATCGAATAGTGAACTCATCGTCATGCGTTCGGTTGGTATCAGCCTGTGGCGTATAGTGGGTTGGGTGATGCGCTCAGCTTTACTTTTAATTGTATTGTCTTTTGTGTTGAGTGAATGGGTGATTCCTTATACCAATGAAAAAGCACAAAGCATTAAAAAACAACGTAGCGTAGCGGCTTTAGGTGAGGTAAAAGGTTATTGGTCACGTGAAGGCCAACGTTTTATCTATATTGATTATGCGAATTCCCAAGGTCAATTACGCAATATTCAAGCGATTGATTTTGATCAGAACTATCGATTGCAGTCCTTTGTCACTGCTGAAAAAGGCCAATTTTTAAAAGATGGTCAGTGGACTTTAGAGAAATCACATCAGGTTGATTTACTTGCTCCAGGGAATGCGATTAAAACGGATCACGAGCAACAAGCGTTAGGATTGGCTTTACAACCTAAATATGTACATATGGTGACTTTGGACCCAGATGATTTATCTCCAAGTCAATTGATTAGTTTTATGCAGTATTTATCAGAATATAGCCAAGTTCCAAAGACCTATGAGTTAGCCTTTTGGAAAAAAGTCACGTCTCCATTTGCACTGATTACGTTGGTTCTTATTGCCTGTTCATTTATTTTCGGTCCATTGCGTCAGCAGTCGATGGGTTTTCGCTTGGTTATCGCACTTTTCACTGGGCTAGGGTTCTTCTATTTACAAGACTTTTTAGGTTATGCAAGCTTAGTTTATGCACCGTCACCTGCTTGGTTCGTATTATTACCAGTGGTATTGATGTTTATGATGGGTAGCTATTTATTATATCGAGCAAGGTAGAAAATTAGATTTCTATGCACATTAAAATTATATCTGGTGGACAAACTGGAGTTGATAGAGGTGCTTTAGATGCCGCATTAGATTTAGGGGTGCCATGTGGTGGCTGGTGTCCCGAGGATCGAATGACAGAAGATGGAAGAATTCCAGACAAGTATCCTTTAATTATAATATAAAGATGATTCCCGATGCTTTTGATTGATGAAAGCCATCAGTAACGCCATAGAGAATTACAGTAAATTTGGGTAAAATACGCCGATCAAATGATAGACAAACAGAGAGTCCATTATGACGGATGCAAATGCTAGCAAAATTCCTCACGTTCTTGTAATTATGGATGGTGTAGGACATCGTGAAGCAGTTGAGGATAATGCATATTTAGCAGCAAAAACACCAAATCTGACTGCCATGAAAGCAAAGCATCCAAATAGTTTGATTTCAGGTTCTGGCGAAGATGTAGGCCTACCTGATGGACAAATGGGTAACTCTGAAGTGGGTCATATGAACTTAGGTGCAGGTCGTGTTTTATATCAGGACTTTACACGGATTACTAAAGATATTCGGACAGGTGCTTTTTTTGAGCATGAAGTGTTAGTTGATGCGGTTGAAAAAGCCAAAGCAGCGAATGGTGCCATTCATGTCATGGGGTTGTTATCACAAGGTGGTGTACATTCGCATGAAGATCATATTGTGGCGATGTGTGAGCTGGCATTAAAACGTGGCGCAACAGTATATCTACACGCTTTCCTTGATGGTCGTGATACCCCTCCACGTAGCGCAAAGCCTTCATTAGAAAAATTCGATGCTTTATTTGCTCAGTATCCAAATCAAGGTCGTATCGTTTCGATGATTGGCCGTTATTTTGCAATGGATCGTGATAACCGCTGGAATCGTGTTGAACTCGCTTATCGTTTAATGACAGAAGGCGAGGCAGTCCGTGTTGTAAACTCAGCTGTAGAAGGTTTAGAGCAAGCCTATGCAGCAGAAGAAAATGATGAGTTTGTTCAAGCAACACGTATTGGTGAAATTGCCAAAATCCAAGATGGCGATAGTGTGGTTTTCATGAACTTCCGTGCTGATCGTGCGCGTGAAATCACCCGTGCCTTTGTTGAGAAAGATTTTACTGGGTTTACGCGTAAAGTCGTTCCAAGTTTATCTAAATTTGTGATGCTAACGCGCTATCAGGCAAGTATTGATGCACCAGTTGCATACATGCCAGAAGAGCTTAAAAATTCCATCGGTGAATATTTATCTGGTTTGGGCAAAACCCAATTGCGTATTGCTGAAACAGAGAAATATGCGCATGTGACATTCTTTTTCAGCGGTGGTCGTGAAGATGAATATCTAGGAGAGAAACGTATTTTGATTCCTTCTCCAAATGTCGCAACCTATGATCTAAAACCAGAAATGAGTGCTTATGAAGTCACTGATGAGTTAGTAAATGCTATTAATTCGGGTGAGTTTGACCTTCTGGTTGTCAATTATGCCAATGGTGACATGGTCGGACATACTGGTGTATTTGATGCAGCAGTGAAAGCGGTTGAAACTGTTGATACGTGTTTAGGTCGTGTCTATGAAGCAGTAATGGCAAACAAAGGTCATATGTTAATTACAGCGGATCATGGTAACGTAGAGCAAATGCAAGACTACGACAGTGGACAAGTTCATACACAACATACCACTGAATTGGTGCCATTTATTTATGTTGGCCCAACTCAAGCAACGATTGCAGAGGGTGGTGTATTGGCTGATGTTGCACCAACATTGCTTCATTTGATGAATATTCCAGTACCTTCCGACATGCAAGGTAAGAATTTAATTACTTTAAAATAAGGTGAACTTATGACCCAACACAACAACATTTATCGAGGATTGTTTGCGAGTTTGTTGATGTGTTGGGGATCACATACGTTATCTGCACCTATTACACATGCCTCAGGATGGGGGGAAGAGACTACAAGTCGAAATGCTGAAGTGCCACTTGAATCTATTCAGCAATTTGTACAGATTTATGGGATTGTGAAAGATAACTACGTTGATAAAAAAACAGACGATGCACTTTTTCAGCAAGCAATCAAAGGGTTAGTGAGCGGTTTAGATCGTTATTCGCGTTATTTATCCGCCGAAGAATACCGCCAGCTTATTCAATACACTGAAGGTGATCTGGCTTCTGTTGATTTTAATTTAAATTATGATGCTCATACTCGTTTATGGCAAATTCAAGACCTAAAATCAGGATCTGATTCTAGTAAGTTGGGTTTACGTAATGGACAAGCCATACTCAAAGTCGATAATCAAGAATTAAAGAGTTTAAATCAGGATCAAGTACAAGGTCTGCTGTATGGCTCGATAGGCAGTACTGTACAAATACAACCAGAAAATAATAATAGTACGGTGATTTTGGTTCGAAATAAAAAGGTTGAGACAGATATTGAACCTGTTTTACTACATAATCAGGTGCTTGTACTTAAAATTAGAGTGTTTCAACAAGATACAGCGAATGAAATTAAACGTTTAATCGAAGAATATAGTACAACTAAACTCAAGGCTGTCGTTCTTGACCTGCGTAATAATCCAGGAGGTTTATTGTCGGCTGCTGTTGAATCAACAGATTTATTCTTGAATCAAGGATTAATTGTGACGACAAAAAGTCGTTCAGAAGGAGATCAACAATTTCAGGCTTTACCCTCAAATGAATTTCAAAATATAAAATTAGGTATCTTAATCAACCATCGTTCAGCCTCGGCAGCTGAAGTATTCACCGCAGCATTAAAAGAACATAAACGTGCGTGGGTTGTAGGTGAAAATAGCTATGGAAAAGGTGTGGTACAGAAATTATTTCCATTACCGAGTGGTGCAGCACTGCAAATGACGGTCTCACATTATTACACACCCAATGGGAACATGATTGAAGGTCAAGGGATTCAACCAAATCAAAGTTATCCGTTGTTACCTGAAATGAAAGAAGATGGTTATTTGGAACACGTCACAGATTTGGTTCTAAAAAGTAAAATTTAATTAAAAATAAAGCCCCTATTTAGGGGCTTTATTTTTAAGACTATTCATCATCTTCTGTATCCAAACCAAATTTTTTCAAACGATAACGTAAAGAACGGAAAGTCATTCCTAATTTCTTTGCTGCTAACGTTCGGTTCCAATGGGTTAAATTCAGTGCATTGAGAAGAATCTCTTTTTCAATATTTTCTAAATAGAGCTCCAGTCCTTCAGATGGTAGCTTTTTAGAACCCATAGGGCTAGTGCTTACCGCATGATCATTTTCATCTTGTGTTGAAAATGAGACTGTTGGCGTTGCAATAGGGCTACGTAGAGGAGCTGTTTGTAGATGAGCTAGATCAATGATTTCATCATCACTGAGCGTAATTGCACGTTCAATAATATTTCGAAGCTCGCGTACATTACCTGGAAAATATTGTTGCAATAAGAATTGTTCAGCACGAGAAGAAAGGGTTTTGACAGAGACTTCCCATTCTTGGCTGATTTTCTGAATAAAGTGATTTGCTAACAATAAGATATCTTGCCCACGTTCACGTAAAGGAGGTAATACAATATCCATGACGTGAATGCGGAAGAATAAATCTTGTCTAAAACGACCTTGTTGTACTAGTAATTCAAGATCTTGATGACTCGCACTGATGACCCGGAAATCAACATCAATTTCTTGATCTGAGCCGACAGGGCGAATTTTCTTTTCTTGCACAGCACGAAGCAGTTTTACCTGCATACTTAAGGGTAATTCAGCGATCTCATCTAAGAATAAACTACCCCCATGTGCGGAAAGAATTAAACCTTGTTTGTCTTGGGTTGCGCCTGTAAAGCTGCCCTTTTTATGACCAAATAGTTCACTTTCCATTAACTCTGTTGGAATAGCACCACAGTTGATCGCAATAAAAGGTCCTTCACTACGGTTGCTTAGGCGATGAACCAGATTGGCAACCACTTCCTTACCTGTTCCAGACTCGCCCGTGATAAATACAGGTGCCTGAGAACGGGCAATTTTCTTGAGTGCGATACGTAATTGTTGAATTGGTGCCGAACGCCCAATCAGTAATTTATTTTCTAAAGCTGTTTCAGCCGCTTCCTGTTCAGGTTGCGGGCGATTTAACGCTTTTTGAATCAACTGGTCTAAATGTGTTTGATTGACAGGCTTACTGACAAAATCAAATGCACCCGCTTTCAATGCCGCAATAGCAATATCCATATTGCCATAGGCAGTTAGTACCGCAATCGGTGTATTGGGATAGTTCTGTGTTACGTGTTTGACTAAATCGAGACCATTACCATCTGGAAGGTTTAGGTCTGTTAAACAAGCATCATACTGAAATTCAGTAAAAAACTTTTTTGCTTGCTCTACACGATAGGCGAGATGGGTTTTAATCCCCATTCGTGCAAGCGTCATTTGCATGAGGAGACATAAGTCTTCTTCATCGTCTACCAGCAAGACGAGTGGTTGTTTAGCTGCCATTTCCCCGAAAACCTAATCTAAATCAATGGATTTTTGAGCATTCAATCCTGAAACATGCTCCTTGTTGTCGCTCAACATAGGTGAGCTTTGCATGATTTGCCTCACAAAAGCTATGAGATAGGTACAATCCTAAACCAGTTCCTTTAATTTCGGTACTAAAAAATGGCTTGAATAGCTGAGATATATCGCGTTTTGCCACCCCTGTACCAAAATCAATGACATCAATACAGATTCGCCCCTCTTTTAAATGCACCTGCACCTCAATATGTTCCGCATCTGCGGCATTATGTCTCAATGCATTGCGAATCAAGTTGATCATGACCTGCCTTAACTGTTTTTCATCAAACAGGATACTGGCTCGTTCAGGAAGATTGAGCTGAATCTGTTGTTTTGCATCAGCCAAATCTTCATTGAGTAGGCTACCAAAAAAATCAGTCAGGTGAATGACCTGTGCCTCTGTCGGCTTGTTGCGTGCCATTTCCAGCGTATCCTGAATGATGCTGTCAATCCGCTTGGCCTGTTTGCCAATCATGCGTGAAAGCATGTCCTGTTGATGGGCATCACTTTCCTTGAGCAGTTCATTGGCCTGTACAATTGCAGCCAGAGGGTTGCGAATTTCGTGAGCGATACTGGCGGAGAGCTGTCCTAAAGCCGCCAGTTTCAATTGCTGGACTTGCTGGTTAAGTTTCTGTGCATCTTTTAAAATCAATAAAATGAGGAATTGTTCAGGAACGACGAGGTGCTTAACCTTTATATTGACGGTATAAGGGCTTTGTTGGGATTCAAAACTAAATTCCTCACCATCTTTCAGGTCACTGAGCCTGATCAATTCGAATAGGTCGGGCTGCCATTTGATCAGTGGTGTTTTTTTCGCCGAAATAGGAAAATGAACACCCAGCAGGGTATTGGCGGCGGGATTGCTGAGTACAATATGGCTGCTTTCATCCAGCACTAGATAACCATCCTCGATCTGTTCGAGAATATAGCGGTTAATGTTCTGGAGTTGATGGATCTCGATAGATTGGTGGAAAGTTAAGGTTTCCAGAATTTTAAAGCGTTGCACTGCAATACGGCCAATCGCATGCACCACAAAAAATAGAAAGGCAAGGAGAGCGCTATTGCCGAGATGATTTAAATTATTGTAGTCAAAAAAGTTGCCAAGAAAACGCTGGTAAACCACCATAATTACCGCGAACAGCGTGACGATTAAGGACAACTGGGCATTCAGCAGAATGGCGGATGAAAAAATAATAATAACGTAGAGCAGGCTCAACTGGAGGTTTGGCCCGCCTGCTGAAAATGTAATTAGGCTCAGGCAAATCACGTCAACAATAAAGACAAAGATCAGTTGCTTGGTGATTTGCAGTGGAAGCAGTTTCAGTAAAAAGAGCTGGAAAATATTGATGCAGGTATAACACAGCAGTGTATAAAAATACAGAAAGGGGTATTGATAGTTGTTGCCCAGTTGTTCTGCGGTAAGTACATAAATCAGGATCAGGCTGACTGAAATAATCAGGCGATAACCACTATACCAGATCCCTAGTCGATAGATGGTCTGTGATACAGAGGAGGCAATTTGTCCCAACATAGGCGATGACTAAAGATTAAGGTTTAATGAGTCCATATCGAATCGCAAGATGGGTAAGCTTGACATCGCTATCAATTCCCAGTTTTTCAAAAATACGATAACGATAAGTATTTACGGTTTTAACACTAACAAACAGTTTATCTGCAATTTCTTGAGCACTAATACAATTAACCACCATCATTGCGACTTGCATTTCACGCTCAGAAAGTGCGTCAAAAGGTGATTGTTGCGTATCTGAAAGATAAGAACTCGCAAGCTGTTCAGCAATATCTGCACTGAAATATTTACCACCTTGCATCACTTTATTGATTGCACGTACCATTTCTGAAATAGGCGCGCCTTTTGTGATATAGCCTTTTGCACCTGCTTTTAATAACAACGATGGATAAGGTTCTTCCGCTAAACCACTGACAGCAATCACTTTAGTCTCAGGTGCTGTTTGTAAAAGGCGACGTGTTGTTTCTACGCCACCAATTCCTGGCATATTGACATCTAAGAGTACAACCTGAGGATGCTTTAATCGAACTAAAGCAATCGCTTCTTCTCCAGATTCAGCTTGTCCAATGACTTCTACATCTGGGTGGTCTTCCAACATACGACAAATGCCTGTACGTACGAGTTCATGATCATCAACAACGAGAACAGTGATCAAGAAGACCTCCTTTTTTCAAAAAAACGATTTTTTTGTTACATAAAGAAAAATGAGCTTGCAATCAAACGACAAAATTAGCAATCCTATTCTCCATGTTTAGAGAATAGTTGTACACAATTGTGTCTATAAAAGCTTTACCCGATTTGTTCAAATGTAAGGCATAATGTTATTAAGCGCAAATGTGCAGCGTCCCGAGTTGAGTATTGTGTCGTGAAAAATTCTAAAAAATCTATCATGCATGCCTTGAGCATGTCTATTTTGTTGGCGCTTAGTTCAACAAGTTATGCTGAGCTGGTTGTAAACAACAATCTAGCCTCTACAAGTGCGAATAGTTCTTCAGCTTCGTTAAATTGGTCTGCAAGTGATGCAAGCCAATTGATGCAAGATGATGATTCATTAGAGATCAGCCCGCAAGGTTCAACTTCGGTTACAACCACTTTACGAAGTGGTGGTTCTGCAAGTATTAGTTCATCTGCAACGCCACAAAAAAGCATACAGATTCGAGATACCTCTCATTTCAGTAGCCAACCCGCTGTAAATGCACGTGCAGCCTTGGTGATGGATGCACAAACGGGCGAAGTACTGTTTAGTAAAAACAGTAATATGTCGGTACCGATTGCCTCAATTACCAAATTGATGACGGCTGTGATTACCGCAGATGCACGGCTGAATATGTCGGAAGAAATCACGCTACAGCAAATTGATTTTGCAGGTGCGGGTGGCAAGAACTCCAGTTCAACCCTGCGTGTTGGTGACACAATGAACCGTGCAGAAGCACTGTTGTTTGCCTTGATGAAGTCTGAAAATCCTGCGGCAGCCGCTTTGGCCCGTACTTATCCAGGGGGTCGCCCTGCCTTTATTGCTGCAATGAATGCAAAAGCAAAACAATTAGGAATGACCTCAACCCGTTATGCAGAATCAACAGGTTTAGATCCTCATAACGTTTCTTCCGCACGTGATCTTGGTATTTTGGTGAGTGCTGCTTCTCAGTATGGCTTAATTCGTCAATTTTCTACCACGCCAACCTATGATTTTAATTTAGGTTATCGTGTGCTTAAGTCAAATAATACCAATGCCTTAGTGCGTAATGGTGGTTGGAATATTAATCTATCTAAAACAGGTTATATCAATGAGGCAGGACGTTGTGTGGTGATGCATACCACTGTAAATTCCCGTCCAGCGGTTGTGGTCTTGCTTGGTGCATCCAGTTCACAAGCACGTACCAATGATGCTACCAATCTATTGAATTGGGTTGCATCACTGCCAAAACGGATTTAACCTGACTTAGATTATTTTTTTAATTAGAACTCTTCCTTGATGAAGAGTTTTTTTATATCTAAACACAACGACATATTCTGTCGTAAAGCAGAACGCGATAGATTGTATTTTAAGCAAAATTTGTTAATCTACATCACGGAATTATTCAAATAAACCATTGATAATAGAACTCAAAAGGGGGAAGAACATGACCACTTATGTCATTCGTGAGAAGTATTTTGGTTATAACGATGAAGTTTTTTATGTTGCAGGCAATCGTATTGCCAATGTCTTTGAAGATAAACAACAAGCAGAAGCAGTTTATAAACAACTTGAAATCAATGGAGTACGTAATTTCCCACTCTATGAAGTTGAATCATTATTTGATGCAGATGAAACATTATTAAAAAAATTGGATGATTTCGTTTTTTCTCGCTCAGGTGATCACATTTATCAAGACGGTGAGGTTTCTCGTGATACTTTACCTGAAAGTTTAAGTGATGAAGATACTTTTGAGTTTATTCAACTTGCCAATATGCAAAAATTTCAACTGGTTCAGTTTGAACATGAGGCTAAATTTTATGCACTTTGGTCAGTCAAACAGCAGAAATGGGTGGAAGAGCATGATGAGTTTTTTGCCAGTTTAGCTTATGCAGATCAACCTGAACAACTGAAAACGAATGTTAGAACCATTTTTGCAGATTACGATTATGGCGATATTGAGCTGAAAGGTTCATTTGAAGATTTATCGGAACAACCTGTATTATTGCAAGCCTTAATAAAAAATAATAAAGCGTTAAAATATAATAATAAAAGTCAAACGTTAACCATTCTACAGTGTTGGGAGGAAGAGGGTTTATATGCGGTTAATCCTTTATTAAAACAGCCCTTATTTGAGATTAAAGAGATTGAGATTGAAGAAATCCAAAGAATAGAGAAAGATCTAGCTGCCCAATATAGTTATGATGATTACGAATAACTTTTCTTTCCATGGTTGCCAATAAAAAACCAGTTGCTTGCAACTGGTTTTTTATTACTAAAAATTTATTCTTACATATTTGAAAGAATAGAATCTTTAACTTGATCCATCGTTGCATCGATGGATAACATCACAGCATCCGCACATTGTTTGATTGCTGTATCTGGATCTTTCAAACCGTTACCTGTCACAGTACATACGATCACAGAACCTTCAGCAATTTTACCTGCTTTGATGTCACGAATAGCACCACCGATAGAAGCAGCAGAAGCTGGCTCTACGAAAACACCTTCATACATAGAAAGTAAGCGTTGAGCTTCAAGAATTTCGCTATCTTGAAGTTCATCGAACCAACCTTTCGAATCACGTACAACTGCTTTTGCATGATTCCAGCTTTGTGGATTACCAATACGAATAGCTGTTGCAACGGTTTCTGGGCTTTCGACTGGAGCACCACGTAAGAATGGCGCTGCACCAGAAGCTTGATAACCGACCATAGTCGGTAAACCTTCTGGTTTAGGGCCTGTGAATTGATCTGTTGCAGCATCATAGATGACTTGTTCGAACTGATCAGCAGGTTGATTTGCAACTGCTTCGGTATAACCCATCCAGTGAGCCGTGATATTACCTGCATTACCAACTGGTAAGCAGTGGTAGTCAGGTGCACGGCCCAATGCTTCTACAATTTCATAAGCAATCGTTTTTTGGCCTTGCAAACGGTAAGGGTTGATTGAGTTGACGATCGTCACAGGCGCTTGATCTGCAACTTCTTTTACGAGGCGCATACCATCATCAAAGTTACCGCGGATTTGCATGGTGATCGCACCATACATCATTGCTTGAGCCATTTTACCCATTGCGATTTTGCCTTCAGGAATTAAAACAAAGGCTTTAATTCCTGCACGCGCTGCATATGCTGCTGCTGCTGCAGAAGTATTTCCAGTGGATGCACAGATAATCGCTTTTGAACCTTCTTCAACAGCTTTTGTTACAGCCATCGTCATACCACGGTCTTTAAATGAACCTGTTGGGTTAAGACCTTCGTACTTCACATAGATTTCAACGTTTTTGCCAATAATACGTGGAATATTCTCAAGTTTAATAAGAGGAGTATTTCCTTCACCTAGAGAAATTGCACGTGTAGTTGCAGACACAGGTAAACGGTCACGATAACGATCTACAAGACCAGTATAACGATTGGCATTCGACATGATGGTGTTCCAATATGAGGTAGAGCTGGGAGAGGGAATGCATTTTCCCTCAACCTGATTAACTATCGAGCGATTCTAAACGAATTCTTACGATTTCGCCACGAATAGCTGGTAATGCTTGAATTTGAGCAAGTGCTTCATCCATTTTTGATTCAACAATTGGGTCTGTCAAAATCACGATAGGAATCAAATCTTTCAAGCGAGATTGCTGCATGATCGCATCGATGCTGATACCAGCACGGCTAAGGATGGTGGTTATATCAGCGAGTACGCCCGTTTGGTCTTCAGCATTTAAACGGATGTAGTATCCAGTCGTCATTTCTTCACGACTCAGGATAGGCATGTTCGTTAGTGCTTCAAATGCCAATTGTGGAATCGTTCCTGCACCATCTTCGGTATAAGAAATATCACGTACGATATCAATCACATCAGCAACAACTGCAGAAGCCGTTGGACCAGCACCAGCACCAGCGCCATAGTAAAGCGTTGGGCCTACAGCATGTGCTTGTACCAATACCGCATTTTTAACACCGTTCACATTGGCAATCAGTTGTTCTGCTGGAATCAGTGTAGGATGAACACGTAACTCAATACCATTACTTGCACGACGTGCAATACCCAAATGTTTGATACGGAAGCCAAGTTCTTCAGCATATTTCACATCTTGTGCGGTAATTTTGCTAATGCCTTCTGTGTAGACCTTATCAAACTGTAATGGGATACCAAAAGCACATGACGCCAAGATAGTGAGTTTGTGCGCAGCATCAATGCCTTCTACATCAAAAGTTGGATCTGCTTCAGCATAACCGAGTTCTTGAGCTTCTTTGAGCACATCATCAAATGCACGGCCTTTTTCGCGCATTTCAGTCAGAATGAAGTTACCTGTACCATTAATGATACCTGCAAGCCATTGAATATGGTTTGCAGCTAGACCTTCACGAATGACTTTAATAATTGGAATACCACCAGCAACCGCTGCTTCATAAGCGATTTGAACAGCATTATCTTCAGCTGCTTTAAACAACTCATTACCATGTTCTGCAAGTAGTGCTTTATTGGCAGTGACAACTTGCTTGCCATGTTTGATGGCTTCCATGATAACTTCATAGGCAGGATGAATACCGCCCATCACTTCGACTACGACATCAACATCAGGTTGACGTACGATGTCCATGAGATCATCACTTTGTTTGATCCCTTCGAGTTGTAAATCTGGACGTGGACGGCGTGTGCCTACATGTGTAATTTGAATTTCGCGACCGGTACGGCGTTTAATTTCAGCAGCATTTTCTTGTAATAATTTAAGGGCTCCACCACCTACAGTACCAAGACCGAGTATCGCCAGACGAACTGGTTTCACGTCACACTCCATTTTATTCAATCATTTTAATGAAGCTTGATCATAGCTAAAAAAGTGCGCAGACACTAGGGCTAAGATCATCTTTAATCTGTCGCCCGAGTCGTGGTGAGGTGGTGTAGAGAATGTTTTATTTTTCTAGGCGTTTAATGATTTCATCTGGAGTCATGTATCCACCTAAATACACACCTTCAACATTATAAATTGCAGGTGTGCCATTCACGCCCATATTTAAGCCTAATTGATATTGATCACGAACTGGATTTTTACATTCTGCTGATGCAACTGGTAAGCCTTGCGCAGCTTGATCGAATGCAGCTTTACGATCTTGACTACACCAAATCGCTTGCATGGTTGGCATAAATTGCTCTCCACGTGGCCATGCGATGTAACGGACTTCAATGCCTTTTGCATTAATTTCGGCAAGATGTTCATGTAGTTTGTGACAATAAGGACAGCTTGAATCAGTGAATACATAAATGACGTGTTTCGCTTTACCCCCTTGTGCTGGGTAAACGATAAGGTCTTCTGTTTTGAGTGCTGCTAAGTGCTTTTTATTTTCAGTCGCTTGTAAAGCTTCACTCACATTTTTTAATTGTTTTTCACCAAGACGAATGACATCACCTTGAATGATATATTGCCCATCACTGGTCGCATAAACTGATCCCATGCCTTCTAGGCTCACCCAAAATAAATTTGGAACCTCGGTTTTTTTAATGGCAAGAATTTTGGCATTAATATTGGCGGTTTTAAAATGTTTTTCTAAAGTAGAAACCAGACGTTGTTGTGCATTACGTTCATTTAAAGTTGATGCTTCACCCGTGGCTGGTGCACTCGCCGTCAGAGCATCAGGCTTTTGTGCTGAATTTTCTTTTGAACAAGCGCTGATCAAAAGTGTTGAGGTTAATGCACATGCAATGAACAACTGAGACCGAGTAAACAACATAAACAACCTTTCATACTGTATTTATAAGCTTGCCCAAGCATACCAAAAATTTAAATTGAGTTCGTTAAATCTTGCTGATGCATGTGAATGAAATCATGTTGATTGATAAAAGGTAGTTTTATCCTCTTGGATGGTATTTGTTATGTAGTTCTTGCATCCGATGCTGAGCAACATGCGTGTAAATTTGAGTAGTTGATAAATCACTATGGCCAAGTAACATTTGCACAACACGTAAATCAGCACCATGATTGAGTAAATGTGTTGCAAACGCGTGTCGTAAGGTATGTGGGGATAGTTCAGCGAGAATATTCGCTTGTAGTGCATAACGTTTAATCGCATACCAAAAATTTTGCCGACTCATGATGCCGCCATGTTGCGTCAAAAATAAATAATCCGTACTACTTTTATAGAGCTGAGGTCGTGATTCGGCGAGATATTTTTCGATCCACTCACAAGCGTGTTGTCCGAGAGGGACGAGGCGTTCTTTATTGCCTTTACCTGTAATACGAAGAAAACCCTGTTTGAGATTAATCAATTCCAAACGTAAATTAAGTAGTTCTGATACACGTAAGCCACAGGCATATAACACTTCAAACATTGCTCGGTCACGGAGACCAAGCGCCGTATTGACATCGGGTGCATTGATTAATGCTTCTACATCTTGTTCTGATAAATCTTTAGGTAAAGCACGTCCAATTTTAGGAGAACGATGGTTTGCAACGGGATTATCATCTCTTAGTTTCTGTTCTCTCAGAAATTTATAAAATTGACGTAAAGCAGACAAGCAGCGTGCAATGGAGCGTGGGCTTTTGCCTGCTTTAGTGAGTGCAATTAATACATCAGCAATATCATCACTGGACCATTGCGTTAATGTCACATTTGGATGTAACTCATCACATTGAATAAGATCTGATAGATAGGCATTACGTGTATGTGGACTCACGGTTTGCGCCACTAAATAATCACGAAAACCGTGTAAAAAACTGAGATGTTCTGGAATTGTGACTGCAGTTGGAATACGAGGTTTTTTATTTAACATAATCAGAAAAGTCCTTCATTCAACTGCACTGTAAAAGAAAAATGAATTGTTGTCGATCTGTCACAGAAGCGAATGCCATTGAGATTGTTTTTGGTAATTATTCTCATTTGCCTGTATACTCTTGGAGAAAAGAGTTTAGGGTTAGAAGCGGTGCGATTGTCAGCATTAAAAGTCAAGCAAACGGCGATGATTACTAAAGTGAATCGCTTAGTCGATGATACCGAACAGCCAGACCTGGTGGCTATTCGTTTAGAGAGTTTAGGCTTTGTGCCTGGTACACAAGTACAGGTGATTACCAAAGGTATTTTTGGTGGCGATCCGATTCTAATCCAAATTGGTTTTACGCGTTTTGCATTACGTAAAACTGAAGCCGATAAAATTGAAATCCAATTTGAAGGAGCACCTGCATGAGTGATGCGTTACGTGTTGCCCTTGTGGGAAATCCAAACTGTGGTAAGACTTCTTTATTCAATCACTTAACTGGAACACGCCAGAAAGTTGCCAATTATGCAGGGGTCACAGTAGAGCGTAAGGTTGGACATTTTCAGTTGCCTTCAGGTCGAAATGTTCGAGTACTTGATTTGCCTGGAACATATAGTTTGCAAGCAACAAGCCCTGATGAAGAAATCACGCGTGATGTGTGTGAAGGTAAAATTGCTGAAGAAGGGCAGCAAGATGCATTTTTATGTGTTGTTGATGCGACTAATTTAAAGCTTCATCTCGGATTAGTGCTAGAAATTATTGAGTTAGGGCGTCCGATCCTTGTTGTGTTAAACATGATGGATGAAGCACGTCGACGTGGAATTCAAATCAATACTCAAAAATTATCAGAGCGATTGGGCGTTCCCGTGGTTGAGACAGTCGCTGTGCGTAACTCAGGTATTGAGAACTTACTGCAAGCATTAGATCAACAAAAATATACAGTGCCCCATACCGAACTCAGTGGTTTAACGGGTGAGCATCATCAAAAGATCCAAATTATTTTTAAAGATGTGGTGAACTTTGTTGATCAGGAAGATAAGCGAACCGATTTTCTCGACAAAATATTTTTGCATCCTGTATTGGGCTTATTAAGCCTTGCTGTGATGATGTTTATTGTGTTCCAAGCTGTATTTGCTTGGGCAGCTCCATTTATGGATGGGATTGAAAGCCTTTTCGGATGGTTAGGTACGACACTTGGTACCTATATTTCGCAGCCTTTGCTCCATAGTTTAGTCGTTGACGGGATTATTGCGGGTGCAGGTGGCGTTGTTGTGTTCTTGCCCCAAATTTTGATTCTGTTCTTCTTTATTTTAGTGTTGGAAGAGTCTGGGTATTTACCACGCGCAGCTTTTTTGCTCGACAAATTAATGTTTAAAGCAGGCCTCAGTGGTCGTGCGTTTATTCCGTTACTTTCAAGCTTTGCGTGTGCAGTGCCGGGTATTATGGCAACACGTAGTATTAGTGATCCGCGTGATCGTTTTACCACGATTATGGTTGCACCATTAATGACTTGTTCAGCACGATTACCCGTCTATGCCTTATTGATTGCAGCATTTATTCCAAATCAAATGGTATGGGGAATTTTCAACCTGCAAGGTTTGGTACTCTTTGGCTTATATATGTCGGGTATTGTTAGTGCATTGTGTGTTTCGATTGTGATGAAATTTCTACAAAAAGATAAATCACAACATGCATTATTACTTGAGTTACCAAATTATCGTATTCCTGATTTAAAAAGTGTTGGGATTGGATTATTAGATCGCGCCAAAATCTTCTTAAAACGTGTGGGTGGAATTATTTTCGCTCTTTCGATTTTACTTTGGTTCCTATGTACTTTCCCGCAAGCACCAGATGGTGCGACACAGCCTGCAATTGATTATAGCTTTGCAGGAATGTTAGGTCACTTGATACAACCAATTTTTGCCCCAATTGGTTTCAACTGGCAGATTTGTATTGCATTGATTCCAGCGATGGCAGCACGTGAAGTAGTCGTTGCAGCATTAGGGACGGTTTATGCCTTATCAGGTGCGAATGATGATGCAGTGGCACAAGGTTTATCACATTTAATCAGTATGGATGGCACGGGTTGGTCATTGGCTACAGGTTTATCTTTATTGGTTTGGTTTATTTATGCGCCACATTGTTTGGCAACCTTAGCAACGGTACGCCGTGAAACAGGTTCATGGAAATATGTCGCAATCATGGCAACGTATTTGTTCGGCTTAGCTTATCTAATGTCTTTTTTCACCTACCAAATTGCATCACGCATTTGGGGCTAAAAGGAGTCGCATATGTTTGAGTATTTGATTGTTGCTGTATTAGTGTTATGGAGTGCTTTTGTCGTTTTTAAGAAAGTATTCCCTAAAACCGCAAGTTCAAGCTTTCTTAGCTTATCGAATCTCTGTCAGCGTTTGGGTTGGTACCGTTTGGCAACATGGTTAAAACCTAAAATTGTGGTGGGTTGTGGCGGAGGTTGCGGCTGTGCTGTCGATGATAACAATGAACCCAAGAAACAGGAAACCATTCAAGCGGTCAAATGGCGTTAAAAGATAATGATTGCTCATATTCTAGGGTATGGGCAATTTTTTAATAATCAAAGAACTAAAATAAAGAGTCACAGAATGAATCAACTAGAAAATATAGAAATAAAAGTATTGAGCCTTAGACATAAGTTAATTTTGTTTGGTTTCATCGTGTTGCTGAATATTTTTGCTATTCTGAATTGGTCGGAAACTCATCATTTAAAAGCAATTTTATCTTACTTAGGTTCTAATCTCTGTTTTATGTATTTATGGTTAAGACCTGAGATTATTCATTTTCAGCTACGAAATGCCACAGCCAAGAAAATTGATGGGATAATGTATGTTGCGATCATCTTATGGGTATTTTCTTATTTTATTCCTAATTAATTGGGAATGGTGAGCATTTTAGTCAAAGCCCTACAGAGAACGATTGTTGTTGTCACTGCGTTATCTTTCTTCATTCAGAATGACTAAATCTCGCGAAACGTATTTTTATCTAAAAATTTTGCGCTATACGGCTCATATCACAAACATCTTTTGAATGTGAACAATTCCCTATACAAGATATAGATTCACTTTTACGCACTGACACAAAAAAGCCTGAATAAAACGAAAACTGAAAAAGCATTTAAAACAGTAAAGTGCTAACATTTTTGCCATTCTGTAATCTGCAAAAAAATGGGGCAAAAATGTTAATACAACGTGGTGGATTAAAAGTTGTAGCTGGCTTAGGGATTTCGGGAGTGTCAGCAGTCAACTTCCTACATGAACAAGGCTACCAAGTTGCAGTAACGGATTCTCGGGAAACACCGCCAGGGCATGATCAAATTCCTACCGGTGTTCGTACCAGTTTTGGAAAGTTGGATACAGAACTTTTATTACAAGCAGAAGAAATTATTCTTAGTCCAGGACTTGCACCGCAATTGCCAGAAATTCAACAAGCAATAGAACAAGGTATTCCTGTTGTTGGTGATATTCAAATACTACGTCGTGCTACTGAAGTTCCAATTGTTGCAATTACAGGATCAAATGCAAAAAGCACAGTAACGACGCTGATTGGGTTAATGGCACAAGAAGCTGGTCGAAAAGTCGCTGTAGGCGGGAATTTAGGACGTCCTGCATTAGATTTGCTCAAAGATAAGCCAGAGTTAATTGTTTTAGAGTTGTCTAGTTTTCAGTTAGAAACAACCTCAAATTTAAATGCAGAAGTCGCAGTTGTTTTGAATATGAGTGAAGATCATTTAGATCGTCATGGTGATATGCTCGGTTATCACAAGGCCAAACATCGAATCTTCCAAGGCGTGAAAAAAGTGGTGTATAACCGCGATGACAATTTGAGTCGTCCGCTTGTACCTGATGTTACACCAATGCAAAGTTTTGGTTTGAATGCACCTGATTTAAATCAATATGGCGTGCTTCGTGATGCTGATGGCACGATGTGGTTAGCGCGTGGCAGGGTACGTTTGATGAAAACCTCTGATATGTATATTCAAGGTATGCACAATGTTGCTAATGCACTCGCATGTTTGGCGCTGGGTGAAGCGATTGGTTTAGATACTGAATCCATGTTGGAAACACTCAAGCACTTTAAAGGTTTAGAGCATCGCTGTGAATATGTGAAAACAGTTTCTGGGGTGCGTTACTATAATGATTCTAAAGGAACCAATGTCGGTGCAACCCTTGCTGCAATTGATGGTTTAGGCGCTGCTATTGAAGTGAAACATGGCAAACTAGCATTAATTCTAGGAGGTCAAGGTAAAGGTCAGGATTTCAAACCATTACGAGATGCGATTCAAAAATATGTAAAATCAGCGATTCTGATTGGTGAAGATGCAGCTGTGATTGAACAAGCTATTCAAGGTACCACTGTAATCCAACACGCAACGAGTTTATCGGAAGCTGTAGCTCTCGCACAGAAATATACTCAGGCTGAAGATGTCGTTTTACTATCACCAGCTTGTGCAAGCTTTGATATGTTTAAAAGCTATAATGATCGTGGACATCAATTCGTGGCATGTGTAAATGCCCTGAATGAAAATAAAAATTAGGAACTGATCTATGGCTGATTTAGCCCAAAATACGGTACAAAAGATTTCACAATTATTGAGTCGGTTGCCCAAGCTTCCTGCGGAAATGACAGCATGTAATATTCTCATTTTTTGCGTCATTTCTTTGCTGTGTTTCGGTTCGGTCATGGTGGCATCCGCATCGATGCCATATGCCGAATATATTCATGAGAATCCATTTTATTTCTTAATTCGTCATGGAGTTTCGATTGTTGTTGCTGCTGTGGTGGCATTTTTAACCTATCGGGTCTCCCTGAACCTGTGGTTCAAAAATGCGTTCCCGTTATGGCTTGTGACGATGGTACTGCTATTGGCAGTGTTGGTCGTAGGTTCGGAAGTAAACGGTTCACATCGTTGGATTAAGCTCGGTGGTTTTACTTTACAACCGACGGAAATTGCCAAGATTGTGATGGCGATTTTTACCGCTGACTATGTTGTTCGCCGTGCTAAAGAAGTTCGAACGCATTGGAAAGGCTTATTGCGACTAAGTGGCGTCATGGCTTTGACAGTTGGATTTATTGTTGCAGAGCCCGATCTCGGTGCAACGGTTGTTATTGTCCTGATGATGGTTGGTGTGTTTTTCTTGGCAGGTGCACCAGCAACACAATTCCTAATTATGTTAGGAGCAATCCTTGCAGGGATTACGGCACTTATTTTATTTGAACCATTCCGTTTCCAGCGTTTAATTTCCTTTACGAATCCTTGGGCTGACCCATTAGGTGTCGGTTATCAGTTATCAAATGCGTTGATGGCATTTGGACGTGGAGAATGGATTGGAACGGGTTTAGGACACAGCGTACAAAAGCTCTCCTATCTTCCAGAGGCGCATACAGACTTTATGTTGGCGGTTCTTGGCGAAGAATTTGGCTTTGTTGGCGTCACCTTGGTGATGGTATTGTCCTTTACGATGTTAGCGTGCTGTATTCGAATAGGACATCGTGCTCTGCAACATAACTACTTACGCGCAGGCTATTTAGCATATGGCATTAGCATTATTTTTCTGATGCAAATTTTGGTAAATGCTGGCATGAATATGGGCTTAATGCCGACTAAAGGTTTGACTTTGCCATTCATTAGTTATGGCGGTACATCTTTAATGATGTGTGCTGCAATGATTAGTTTAATTCTGAAAATTGATGCATCAACGCAAGAACTTAATCCAGTTAAAGAAGAATCAAACTTCTAATCGTATCGAAAATAAAAAGCTCTACTTTAAGTAGGGCTTTTTTATGGCTCATAAGAAAGTACCTGTGAGATGGATACCTCTAGGAATTACCTTGATGTCCCATTGTTGAACAGCTTGTTGAAGCATGATGCGTGGCTGGTCAAGTTCAACCAAAGGTTGCCCTAAAGCTAAAATGGCTTGCTGTAAGAGGTTTGATGCTTTGCTGATATCCAGTGCTTGAGCCAAATTTTGTTTAGACAGTTTTTGCCCTTGATGATTCATGGCAAGGGGGAGGTGCATATAGTTGAGAGATGGATAATTCAGTAAAGAGCCTAACCAAATTTGTCTGACGGTATTGTCTAAAAGGTCTGCGCCGCGAACCACATGCGTAATACCTTGTAAATAGTCATCTACGACCACAGCCAATTGATAGCTCATAATGCCGTCACGGCGTTTGAGTACGAAATCACCTAAATCATGTTTTAAGTTGGCAGATTGCTGACCTTGTAAGCGATCCTCAAAACAAATCAGTTGATCTGATACTTTCAGGCGAATGGCCTGCTGTTCAAAATGAAGATGTTGATTGCGGCATGTACCTGCATAAATATGATTTGAGCCAAGCATTTTACGTGTGCATTGGCAGGCATAAATCAATTGTGCTTGCTTGAGTTGTTCAAGCACTTCTTCGTAAATCTCTAAGCGATCTTTTTGAAAAATAATTTCGGCATCAGGTTCGAATTGAAATGCATCAATACAAGACAGAATATGCGTTTCACTATTTGGATAAATACGAGGGATGTCTGTATCTTCGATACGAACCAGCCATTTACCATGGTTGGCTTTAGCATCACAATAACTCGCGACGGCTGTTAGCAGCGAGCCAAAATGCAAAGGGCCGGTTGGCGATGGCGCAAATCGTCCGATATAAGACATAAAGATTGAATGGTCATGTTTTTTTAATCCTCCCCCAGACCCCTCCTTTATAAAGGAGGGGAGTACTCAAACATTATAAATTTTCGGTACTCCTCCCTTTTTAAAGGGAGGTCGGGTGGGATTATTAACCGTTATTTTGCTTTTCTTTGATTTCAGCCAAAGTTTTGCAATCGATACATTGAGTTGCTGTTGGTCGAGCTTCTAAGCGACGCAAACCAATTTCGATACCACAGGTTTCGCAGAAACCATAATCACCGCTTTGAATTGTTTCAAGAGATTGTTCGATTTTACGAATAAGTTTGCGCTCACGATCACGTGTACGTAGCTCAATCGCGAACTCTTCTTCTTGAGTTGCTCGGTCATTGACATCAGGTAGTGCACTTGATTCATCTTGCATTGTATTCAATGTGCGATCAACTTCAGACATTAACTCAGCTTTCCATGCATTTAGGATTTGGCGGAAATGCTCAAGTTGTCCATCAGACATGTATTCTTCATTTTTTTTCGGCTGATAAGGTTCGATTCCAAACAAGCTAGCAGTTGTACCGCCTTCAGAAGCTTTTGGTTTGGTTTTGCGTACACGTTTTACAGTCGATTTTTGATCGTCGATCACTGCTGTCTGTTCGTCCAAGACTTGATTTTGGTTGTCATTCGCCATATAGGGCATTCCTCATCATACACGTACTATCTATACGCAAAAAATATGGTGATATGCAAGTGTTTTTATAGAAACCGAAGATGGTTTTTTCCATCAAGGGTCGACATCATATAGAGTTTTTGAGCAAGATGGTAGTCATTCCTGTCTAGATTTAGTGAGAAATCTAGGATGTGATTTGTAATCAAAAGTTTAGTCATATCCCAAGACTTCAGAGCTATTCATTCGCTGTGAAGTTGATAAACGATAGACCTGAGTTTCGATTTCTCCGTTTGCTTTGAGTTTAATAAAGCGGTAACCCGGATGTTCTTCATCAAGTGCGAACTTATCACTTTTAGGTTTGAATTGTATGCAGGTTGATGGCGTTGATAAAAATTGAATATCTTGCCATGTGTTAATAGAATCTTGGTGGACATGACCACAGATGATGGCTTTGATATTTGAAAAAGGTTGAATGGTTTCGAGTAAATCAGATGAGTTCTTTAGTTTATGTTGATCAATCCAAGCAGATTCCATCGCAAAAGGATGGTGATGGCAGGCAATCATAATATGACGATCATGATGTTTTTTTAATAATTCTGTTAATTGTTCAAGGCCAGTCTCTGCAATTTTGCCATCAATTCTGGTTGGCTGTGCACTATTGAGTAAAATAATGCACCAATCGCCGATTTCTACAACAATAGGTTGATGCGGATCTGCTCCATGAAAAGGGAAGTGAGATACATCATCATGATTGCCAGGCGTCTGAAAAAAGGGAATACCTATACTCTGCATATGCTTAAGATAGCGATCATAAGTCACAGTTGTTGGGTTTTGTGCTAAATCTCCAGTATGCACAATCATATCGATCTGCGGATGTTGTTGGCGCATCAAGTCAATTACTGCATGAAAGCTTTGTTCAGGGTGCATCCCGACAAACTCTAAATGCGGATACTCCAATAAATGGGTATCAGTAATTTGTATAATCACAAAATCTTTTTGTGATAATTTTGAGACTTGAAAAGTCACCGTCTTACCCCTTTCAGATTTATTGTCGTTGTATATGTTGACTAAGCCATTGTAATGCCATGATGACAGGGGCATTCTTCAAGCGATTATTTTTGAATAACATGGTGATTTCAGCGTAATCAAACAAATGGAGTTGAATATCTTCTCCTTCATCTGGAACGCCAAAGATGCCACCACTGCTTGGTAAATCAACTTCTGCAGCATATAAATGAAAAAACTCAGCGCATGCACCAGCAGAAGGATAAAAACTGAATAAATGCTGCAATTCATTAATTTCGCAGCCTGATTCTTCTAGACTTTCACGACGAATACAGGTTTCTGGAGATTCATTTCCATCCAGTACACCCGCAATGATCTCAAGTTGCCATGCTGACTCGGAGTCATTTAATGCACCAACTCGGAATTGTTCAATAAGTGCGAAACGTTGTTGTTGATTGTTATAAAGTAAAACGCCAGCAGCTTCTGGACGATGTATAAGTTCACGCTGAATAATTGGTGAATATTCAGATCGATGAAATAGTCGGTGCGTAAGATTCACTTTCTCAACTTGAATGAATCCTCGGAATAAAAACTCCCGAGATTCTATCGTAACGTCGGATGCTGAATAGCTGGCGTGGTCAAGAATATTCATCTTCAATCAGGATGAGATTGTACATATCTCATCCTAACCGAGATTGATTCGTGGGCAAATCTTTTTTTAGTCGATTTACAGCTTGTGGTACAATTTTAGACCATGTTCCTGATAAGCGGTTTTCATTGCATTGAGACCTGCTTCAACATCTTTTTCAGCATCATTTGACTGCTTGGCATTGTGCTGATTTTGTGCATAATCTCGCACATTCTGCGTGATTTTCATCGAGCAAAATTTTGGTCCGCACATAGAACAGAAATGTGCAGATTTGTGTGCTTCTTTGGGTAAAGTCTCATCGTGCATGCTACGTGCTGTATCAGGGTCTAAACTGAGGTTGAACTGGTCATCCCATCGGAATTCGAAACGTGCTTTCGACAATGCATTATCACGAACTTGAGCACCCGGATGACCTTTGGCTAAGTCTGCTGCATGTGCTGCAATTTTATAAGTGATAATGCCGTCTTTGACGTCTTTTTTGTTTGGTAAACCTAAGTGCTCTTTCGGTGTGACATAACACAGCATTGCTGTGCCATACCATCCAATCATTGCAGCACCAATTGCAGAAGTAATATGGTCATAACCTGGTGCGATATCGGTGGTGAGTGGACCAAGTGTATAGAAAGGTGCTTCTTTACAAACTTCAAGTTGTAGAACCATATTTTCTTTAATCATATGCATAGGCACATGACCGGGGCCTTCAATCATCACCTGAACATCATGTTCCCAAGCACGGTGTGTCAATTCACCTAAGGTTTTAAGCTCACTGAATTGAGCCTCATCATTTGCATCTTGAATACAGCCTGGACGTAAACCATCACCTAAGCTAAATGAAACGTCATAGGCTTTCATGATTTCACAGATTTCATCGAAATGCGTATACAAGAAGTTTTCTTGATGATGCGCAAGACACCACTGCGCCATAATTGAACCGCCACGAGAGACAATCCCTGTGAGACGATTTGCGGTCATAGGCACATAGCGTAATAACACACCTGCGTGAATAGTGAAATAATCTACACCTTGTTCAGCTTGCTCAATCAACGTGTCTTTAAAGATTTCCCAAGTGAGATCTTCCGCGACACCATCTACTTTTTCCAAAGCTTGATAAATTGGAACAGTACCGATCGGAACAGGTGAATTACGGATAATCCATTCTCGGGTTTCATGAATATTCTTACCTGTCGATAAGTCCATGATCGTGTCGGCGCCCCAACGCGTTGCCCATGTCATTTTAGCAACTTCTTCATCAATCGATGAACCTAGAGCGGAGTTCCCAATATTGGCATTAATTTTTACTAAAAAGTTGCGACCAATGATCATTGGTTCAATTTCAGGATGATTAATGTTGGCAGGAATAATTGCACGACCTGCGGCAACTTCTTGACGCACGAATTCAGGTGTAATTTCTCTTAAATTCTGAGCACCAAAGTTTTGTCCTGCATGCTGACGCATGTCTACGCCGTCACCTTGGCGTTGATTTTCACGAATTGCAATATATTCCATTTCAGGCGTAATAATGCCCTGTTTCGCATAATGCATTTGCGTAACATTTTTCCCTGCCTTAGCTCGACGAGGGTTTTGAATATGAGCAAAACGAATGTCAGCAGTACGAATATCTTTTAAGCGAGCCTGACCAAAATCAGAACTTAAACTTGAGAGTACATCGGTATCATCACGTTCTTCAATCCAAGTTTGGCGGACAGAAGGTAGACCTTGATTTAAATCAATTTGGACATCAGGATCGGTATAAACACCCGATGTGTCATAAACCATAACAGGAGGATTATATTCACCCCCTAAACCTGTCGGCGTTTCTGTCAAGCTAATTTCGCGAAATGGAACTTGGATATCGGGGCGAGAACCTTCAACATAAACCTTGCGTGAAGCAGGTAAAATACGGGTTAAATCTTTAGCATCTTGCTCATGTTGAGCAGAAATATCAGCAGAGGGAAGATTCGTTAATTGGTTCATGGCATGATCCTTATGTATTACATTAACGAATCAAGCACGAGCAAAAACGATAGCGCATTTATCTCTTTGATAAATAAAGGCGAGGCTTTTGTTGGGCTTGATTCCTACGCAGGTGTTAACCTGATCAGGTTCAACGGTACTCATCTTTAAATCTTGCGATTAAGATAATCTCAGCAGTTAATTAACTGCGCTCCGTCAAGCTAGGTATTTAGACTAACAGATTTTTAGATTTTTGTTTTATCAATTCGCAGCAATCGACTTTTGGCTCAGCTGTGTTATTGTCATAAAAGTTTCATCATTGCTGTGTTTTAATCACCAATCATTTTTCCATGTGTCTAGTGGAGGCATACTGTGAGTCCAAGTAATCCTGTGTTAAGTCACCATATTTCTTCACAATTTAATGAAGACTTACAAGATGTACATACCAAATTTATGACCATGGGTGGCTTAGTAGAGCAGCAGGTTGCAAATGCAATTCATGCTTTATTAGACACAGATGAAAATTTGGCGATTGATGTTCAATTTAAAGATAATGTTGTTAATCAATATGAGCGTGATATTGATGAAGGTTTGACCTTGATTCTCGCCCGCCGTCATCCTGCTGCAATTGATTTGCGTATGGTCATTGCGATGAGCAAAGCAAATACAGATTTAGAGCGGATTGGTGACGAAGCTTCAAAAATTGCTCGTATTGCGCAAAATTTATGTGAAGAAGGTGAGTCTCCACGCGGTTATATGGAAACACGCCATATTGGTAACCAAGTGCGTGTTATGATTCATGATGCTTTGGATGCTTTCGCGCGTTTAGATGTTGATCAGGCTTTAAAAGTGGTGATGGCAGACGTGGATATTGATCGTGAATATCAGTCTGCAACACGAACTTTGATGACCTACATGATTGAAGACCCACGCCATATTACGCGTGTGATTAATGTGATGTGGGTATTGCGTTCGCTTGAGCGAATTGGCGATCATGCCCGTAATATTTCAGAGCAAGTTATTTATATGGCAAAAGGGATGGATGTACGTCATACCAGTATTGAAGAAATCGAACAAAAAGTGAATCAAAAATAATCATCAAATAAAGATTCAAAGCTGCTACATAATGAGCAGCTTTTTTTATTGCCATACGTTGCATAAAGTCATCGCAAATGAAGTAATCATTAGATAAATTTTAAGAGTAGTCATCCAATAATTTCTCAAAATCCTAAGGTATTTTTTATTGTGGGGTTAGCGTAATTTGAATAACGTTGCTGGGCAATTGATTGACCTAATATAACCGTGAATATGATTTTTATATAAATTGATATCATACAAATAAAAAAATCCCAGACTTCGGGGGAAAGTCTGGGAGAGAAATATCATGTGTTACTTGAGATATCGAACTATCTCTTTTTGCTTCTGATATTCAATATAAGCGGAGAGTGTTAATCTGTCATGTAGACAACTGTGTATACTCTGTAAACCTTTATTACTTATGTAAATGTCACGTAAAAAGAGAGCTATATTTAGCTCTCTTTTATTCAGTGGCGTTAGTTGAAACGATTTACTTTTGTTCCGTCCAACCTTCTGCTTTTTCAACACTTTCGTCATTGTTGAAGAACTTCTCCCGTTGCTCTTCAAGAAACTTCTTCGCATCGGGTTCAAATACATTGAGGCGTTTTTCGTTAATGAGCGTGGTTTGGTGTTTTAACCATTCTTGCCAAGCCTGTTTTGAAACCGTCTCAAAGAATTCTTGACCTTTTGCACCTGGGAATGGTGCAAAGTCTAAACCTTCAAGCTCTTGTTTATATTTGCGGCAAAATACTTGTCTCGTCATGATTTATCCTTAAGCGTATAACTGTTCTAGGCGAGTGTGTGCACGAGTAATGGCTGCTTCAACTTGTTTTGGCGATGTCCCGCCGATATGATCACGCGCATTTACAGAAGCTTCTAAAGTTAAGGCTTTATCAAATACATCTGCTTCGATCAAATCAGAGAATTGTTGAAGCTGTTCCAGTGTCAATTCAGATAAATCTTTTTCTTCAGCGACACCAAGCGCAACTGCTTTACCTACAATTTCGTGTGCATCACGGAAAGCAACACCTTTCTTCACAAGGTAATCAGCAAGGTCAGTTGCTGTAGAGAAACCACGAAGCGCTGCTTCACGCATAATTTCAATGTTTGGAACGAGTGCAGGCACCATATCTGCAAAGGCCATCAAGCAACCACGAACGGTATCAATTGAATCAAACAAAGGCTCTTTATCTTCTTGGTTGTCTTTGTTATATGCCAATGGTTGACCTTTCATTAGTGTTAATAAACTAATCAAATCACCAAACACGCGACCTGATTTACCACGTACTAACTCAGGAACATCTGGGTTTTTCTTCTGCGGCATGATAGATGAGCCCGTACAGAAGCGGTCTGGAATGTTGACGAACTTGAATTGAGCCGAAGTCCATAAAATCAGTTCTTCTGACATACGGGACAAATGCATCATAATCAAAGATGCCGCCGCATTAAATTCAATGGCAAAGTCACGATCAGAAACAGCATCAAGCGAATTTTCAGAAACAGCTTCGAAACCCAATAATTCGGCTGTATATGCGCGATCAATTGGGTAGGTTGTTCCTGCTAAGGCTGCTGAACCGAGTGGCATGCGATTAACACGCTTGCGACAATCTTGAAGGCGTTCAGTATCGCGAACCAACATCTCAAACCAAGCCAATAGGTGATGACCAAATGTTACTGGCTGAGCTGTTTGTAAATGAGTAAAACCAGGCATAATCGTATTGGTATTTTTGCTTGCCAGACTGAGTAGGCCTTTTTGTAAGCGTAGTAATAGACCTAAAATGTCATCAATTTCATCGCGTAAATATAAACGGATGTCAGTTGCAACTTGGTCATTACGGCTACGACCTGTATGTAATTTTTTACCTGTGATGCCGATACGTTGAGTCAAGCGAGACTCAATGTTCATATGTACGTCTTCTAAATCAATACGCCATTCGAAATTACCTGCTTCGATTTCAGCCTTGATTGTATTTAAACCTTGGATAATATCATCACGCTCAGCCTCGGTCAGTACACCAACTTTAGCAAGCATGGTTGCATGTGCAATCGAACCTGCAATATCTTGTTTATAAAAACGTTGGTCAAATTGAACAGATGCGGTAAATTCTGCAACAAATGCATCTGTTGCTTCAGAGAAGCGACCGCCCCACATTCCAGAGGTTTGATTAGGGCTTGCTGAAGAAGAGGATTGAGAAGATGTGGTCATGGCGGCTCAGTAAAATAAAAAAGAGTATAGCAAATCCAAACGTAGTTGCTGAAATTCGACGCAAGAAGTTATCGAAAACACGTCAAATGAGTCCAGTAGGGTCCTATTTTTTTACGAAAATAAGGCAATCGCAACACTTATTGGAATTAATTGTAGCAAGTAATGTTTTGGCAATGGTACTCGCACTTGCAGAAGCCCGTTCTTGGCAAGCAGTGGAAAGTATCCGAGTTTTTCAATACATGCTTTTTATTAACTGGATAATTTTATCGTTTTCTGCTTTTGTTGACTATTTTCAAGAGTTTTTTGTCAAATTTAGTCAGAAAATGGCGTTAATTTTAGGTTTTATTTTTCTTCAACTTATTGTTTTACTTACCACGTGTGTCATTAATATAATTCAATATTGGGGTTCATCAACAAATAACTTTTCTGAAGATATCTTATTTCAAGGTGTAAGTCTGCATTTGGGATATGGCATCTTGCTTGGTGCTTTCTGTTTGCGTTATCTCTATATGCGAGAGCAATGGATGAATCAGCAATATAGTGAGCTGAATGCGCGGATTCAAGCCATGCAAGCACGTATTCATCCTCACTTCTTATTTAATAGTTTAAATAGTGTCGTGAGTTTGATTTCAATTGATCCTGACAAAGCAGAAAACATGCTGATTAACTTGTCACGATTATTCCGCGCCAGTTTTCAAGAATTGAAATTGGTGAGTTTGGCTGAAGAAATTGACTTGTGTCAGCAATACTTAAGTATTGAAAAATTACGTTTAGGAGAGCGTTTAAAGGTAGAATGGAATATACAGGCGACGTCTTTAGAGTTAAAACGAGTCACGATTCCATTATTAACATTGCAACCTTTGCTAGAGAATAGTATTTTTCATGGGGTAGAAAAAGTTTTACAGCCCTCAACCATTAGTGTATTGGTTGAAATATTGCAAAATCAAGTCAGTATAGTCATTACTAACCCTTATTCTCACGATACAATAAAATCGAGACAAGGGAATGGTCTTGCAATAGATAATGTGAAGCAACGTCTAAAAGCCTATTACGGACAGACAGTGAAGTTTCAGGTTTATGGGGGAGTATCGTTATATACCACGGTGGTAAGTTATCACTATCGAGTAAAATAATAAGTTAAGTTAACCATAAAAAATGACGGATGAAGTTAACGGTGACAAGGAGGAGAGGATGAAAGTTCTGATTGCTGATGATGAACCTCTCGCAGTAGAGCGTTTGTCACGTTTAGTGACCCAAATGGGTCATGAAGTGATTGCGACGGCGCATCATGGGCAGGATGTGTTAAACCATATTGAAAATGATTCGCCCGATGTTGTTCTATTAGATATTCAAATGCCTGGAATGAATGGATTGGAGTGTGCTGAGCAGATCAGTCATCTTAGCCCTCGTCCAGCTATTATTTTTTGTACGGCATATGATCAACACGCATTGGAAGCGTTTAAGTTTCAAGCACAGGGATATTTGCTCAAGCCTATTGCACAACAAGATTTACAACAGGTGTTCAATAGTCTGACGCAACTTACACAAGCACAAATGACTGGTTTACAACAACAAGACGATATGTACGATACTAAAACTCAACGCCATCAAATTGCTGCGAAAACTTATCGCGGGGTCGAACTTATACCAATAGAGAATATTTACTATTTTCTAGCAGATCAGAAATATGTCACTGTGCGTCATCGGAATGGCAGTGTATTAATTGATGAAACTTTAAAAGATCTAGAATCTGAGTTTTCAGATCGTTTTATTCGAATTCATCGTAATGCTTTAGTTTCTCTTGATTATTTAGAACGGTTGGAACTGATTGCGGCTGGTCAGTATCAGGTTAGATTACGTGAGCTAGATGAACGCCTATCTGTAAGTCGCCGTCATTTACCAAGCTTAAGAGAATGTATGCATCAATTATAAAATATTGAGCTTAAGTCAGATGAAAAATCAGTTTTTGCTTGCAATTTTAGGTGAGCAAGTTAAGTTTGAAACAATTGTTTTGATCCATGCTTAACTTGAATTTATGAAGACCTTAAAAATTGCGACTCGACAAAGCCCTCTTGCACTTTGGCAGGCGGAGCATATTCGCTCCCGTTTAAATGCGCTTTATCCAGATTTAACGGTTGAGTTGCTTAAGTTTGTGACGCAGGGTGATAAAATTCTAGATACACCTTTGGCAAAAATTGGTGGTAAAGGATTATTCGTTAAAGAACTGGAAGCTGCTTTGTTAGAGGGTCGCGCTGATTTGGCGGTCCATTCAATGAAAGACGTGCCAATGCACTTACCCGAAGGTTTAACGCTCGCTGTGACTTGTGAGCGAGAAGACCCACTTGATGCCTTTGTTTCGAATCATTACCAAAGTTTTGATGAGTTACCTCAAGGTGCCAAATTAGGTACATCTAGTTTGCGTCGCAAATGCCAGATTTTACAAATACGTCCTGATTTAGAGATTATTGACTTACGTGGCAATGTGGGGACGCGTTTATCAAAACTTGATGATGGTTTATATGATGCGATCATTTTAGCCAGTGCAGGATTAAAGCGTTTAGGTTTGGCAGATCGAATTCGTCATTGTTTAGCGCCTGTTTTAAGTTTACCTGCTGTTGGTCAGGGTGCATTGGGCTTAGAGTGTCGTGCAGATGATGTGGAATTATTAAAAATCATTCAACCATTACAGCATGAAGAAACCTCAATTTGTGTGCGTGCAGAACGTGCGTTTAATGCCTATCTAGAAGGTGGTTGTCAAGTTCCAATCGCAGGATATGCAACTTTAGCCAATGATCAGCTCAGCATAGAAGGTCGTGTGGGAAGTGTTGATGGAAAAATCTTACTAAAACAACAATTGGTTGGAACTTCAGAAGATGCTGAACAATTAGGTGAACAACTTGCACAATGCTTATTGGAGCAAGGTGCAGGTGAATTGTTAAAAGCGCTTTATTAATGCTTTTTATTAATACGCGCCCTGAAGATCGTGCTGTGAACTTAACGCAAGCATTGTTGGAAGTGGGTCATCAGGTTATCAATCTGCCATTGTTGGAACTTGTAGCTGAACCTTTTTCGGGGCATTTACGTGAACTGTATCAGCAACTTGAGCAGGTGCAAGTTATTGTTGTTGTCAGCCCGACCGCTGTTGATGTCGGTATGCAATATTTACAACAACAAAAGATATCCTTAGATCAACTTAAGCATGTGCAATGGATCGCAGTGGGTCAAGCAACTGCCCAAGCACTCGCAAAATTTGATATAGACAGCCACATCCCTGAGGTTGAAAATTCGGAAGGTATGCTAGAGCTTCCAATATTAAATCAACAAGTACATTTGGATAAAGTTGCTTTTTGGCGTGGTCTTGGGGGGCGGCAGTTTATGATGCAGCAGTTGCAACAGCAAGGTGTCGAGATTCTTAATTTTGTTCTTTATCGTCGCCAATGCCCAATTCAAAGTGTTAGGCTTTTTCCAAAAATTTTAAAAAAAATAATGCCAAGTCAACCTGTTATGGTGTTGATTAGTAGTGAAGCGAGTTGGAATAATTGGCAGCAGCTTTGTGGTCAAAATAATATGGATGCGAAATGGATATATTTGGCGCTAGGTGAGCGTTTAGCACAGCTACTCAAAAATGCACGGTTGCAAACACATCAAGAGATTAACATTATTCAGCTTGATAATTTATCTATATCAGAGATTATTCAACGTATCGGTGCTTGGCAAGGACGTATATGAGAAAGATTGTTTACCTGATTTTATTACTAAGTTTATTATGGTTAGCCAAACTTAGTTATGACGTAGCACAATATTCTCAGATCGTTCCTCAACTCCAGCAACAGCTTACACAGCAGCAGCAACGTTATTCTTTGCTGAATGATCAATTTGTCGCTGTGCAGCGACAATTACAAGATGCTCATTTATCTGACCCTTCAGAAGCTTCGAGCTTACCCAGTATGGTCACGGGTGTAGCTCCTGTTATATTAATCAAACAGCAATTACAGTTAGTTCAATTCGCAATAGATCAACAGCAGTTCATTTATGCGATTGATCAATTAAATCAAGTACAGCAGCATATTGTCCAATATACGGTTTCTCCTGCTTTACAGCATAGTTTGATGAAAGCGATCGAACAGGATAAACAAGCTATTCAACATTATGTGCTTATGCAAACCCAACAGCAGCAACAGATTGATACTTTATTGCAGCAATTGGATCAAAAGCTTTTACAAGAAGTGCATAACCCAACTATTAAAATGCAAAAAGCTGAAGCCTCTTCATGGTGGTCTTGGTTCAAATTTGAAAAGGTGCAGCGTACACAGCCTGATTTAATCAATCGCCATCTCATTTTAAAAGAAGCTCAGTTACGTTTACTTCTTGCTTCACAAGCCTTACATCAAGGACAAGCATCTGAGTATCGCAAATCCGTTCAAGAGGTAATTCGATTATTCTCAATTTTACCTGATCAAAACAGTCAAATGATCAAGCAAAAATTAGAAAAGCTGTTAAATCTTTCAGTTATTTCGACACCTAAATTAACGACCCTTGGTTTACTGGGGTAATGTAATTATGAAACAACTGGTGTTCATTTATTTACTTGTAAGCCTATTATTTTTTGCTATGTTTGCCATGCTGAGCTATGGCTACGGTAATGGCTATGTTTATATTTACTGGCGCGATTGGCAGTTCCAAAGCAGTTTATGGGGCTTAATCGCACTTTTTATTGTGATTAGTTTATTCGCACAGTTGTTATGGTTTGTGAGTCGCAGATATTTTGCGCGAGAACAGCGTAAGAAAGAAAATATTTTACAATTTAAAGATCTACATCCATATGAGCAGCTCGGTATAGTCTGGCTGCTTGATGCGGCAAAAGAACAGCAGGGATTTATTGAGCGTGTTTTTGCTCAATCAGGATTGCTGAGTAATATTGTTGATGCACAATTTGATTATAAAAATGGTGACTATCAACTCGCTTTGCAGAAACTAGAGAAATCAGCACCGATGGCCTTTGAGCTGGCAGAACTACAGCGGATCGATATTTTCTTAGAACAACATGAAACAGAAAAAGCATTAACCCATCTAGAATTCCTTGCACAGCATCAACTTTCACCTTGGTTGGCTGAGATTGAAACTGCTTATCAACAACGCATTACTGTTTTGTGGGGCAAACTTGCCTTACAACAGCCTTGGTTATTTTTACAATCAATTCAGCATGGTTTATTAAGTGCAGAACATCGAGATCTCTGGTTGCAACAATTACTCATACAGTTTGATCAAGCATCTGTGGATGACTTAGCTGCACTGCAACAGCGGTATATTGCTCTAGAGAATGAAATTCAAGCACGACCATATAGTAGTAAGGTTTTGTGGTTAAAATTATTGGCACGTATGCCAGAAATGGGATTGCAGCATGAGGATCTTGCATTGCATTTATTGCAAGAAAATTTCGATCCAGAGGTTTTTTATCTTTGGTTCCAACAGCAACTACTGAAGCAAATTCCCGATTATAGCTATGTTGAGCAACGTATTATTCAACTAGAACAGCGTTACACGAGTGTTCCAATGTTGACCTTTGCAAAATGGCATATTTATGTTGCAACTCAACGTTTAGAAGAAGCTGAGCAGTTATTAACTTTATATCCTGATAATATATTAATGAGCTATTTGCGGATTAAATCAACGCTTGGAGATAATCTGGATTTGATCATGCAGTTGAATTTAATCTTTGAAAATGATGTTAATTTTTTAAACTTTAAGATATGAGTGAGATATGAAAGACCTGTCTGTCTATCCTGTTGTACATCGACAAACAATTGCTTGGGGTGATATGGATGCTTTTGGGCATGTAAATAATGTGCAGTATTATCGCTATATTGAGAGTGCACGAATTGCTTATTTAATGGCATTAAATATATTTGATCAAGATATAGTGACGGTGGTAGCCTCTAGTCAATGTAAGTATTTAAAGCCAGTATTTTATCCTGATGTGCTGCATATTGGTGCACGTATTGAGGAGCTCAGAAATAGTGCTTTTCGAATGCATTATAGTTTATGGAGTGAAACACAAAACCAAATCGTTGCAACAGGAGAGGCAGTGATGGTTTGTGTTGATAAAGTAACCTCCAATAAACAAGCTATTCCTGAATTGATTAAACAAAATATTATTGCTATTGAACAAAGTGTTGGAAATAATCTTGCATTAAAATAATTTTATAAAGACTATTATGTCTATATTTATTTTGAGTGCGTTAATCTCATATAACTTATCTTTTTATTTTGTGAATTAATTCATAGATAGTCTAGATTTGTTATATGGAATTCAACCTATAGAAAGCATCAAGAATTAAGGTAAAATTAATATTCATCAGGTTCTAAAAATTATTTCATCATTTTAAAAAAAATTAATACAATGGATTTAATCAAATGCACTTAAGTTTTTTGTTTTATTGTAAGTATAAGATGATTTATGGTTGTATTGTGATTAATTTGACTAATTTAATATTGATTATTTAATTGTATATAAATTACTATGGCAATAGAATTTTTGAATTCTTTTTTATTTTGAGTGATATATTTCTTTTGAGTTGGAGTGGTTCTAATGAAACCAGATATTAGTGATTTATCTGTAGAAGACTTAAAACGTTTACAGGTAGAAGCGGAAGCTTTAATCGCAAGCAAAAAAGATCAAGCAATTGAAGATGCTTATAATGAAATTATTGCAATAGCTGAAGCAGTTGGTTTTAGTGTTGAAGAGTTATTGGAGTTAGGTGAGCAAAAGCGTAAGAAGACAACGCGCAAAGCAGTAGAACCACGTTACCGTAATAAAAATAATACAGAAGAAACTTGGACTGGTCGTGGTAAACAGCCACGTTGGTTAGTTGCTGAATTAGAGAAAGGCGCAAAACTTGAAGATTTTCTAATCTAAGCAAGTTTTACTCGTCATCGTTCTGTCATACGATGATTCTATGCTTCATTAAAGCCAAGCTTAAAAAGCTTGGTTTTTTTATATGAGAGAATTGGCGATGTTGAAAAAGTATGCATAATGTCATTCAGGGGCGAGTGTCTCTAAAAGGATGATAATTTGTGCATTTGGTAAGGGTGGAATGAAGAAAAATACCAAACAATGGAAGTGGTGGGTTTTCGCCATTTTTGCATTTTTAATTTTTATTATTTTACAAATTCCAGCAACATGGTTAATTGCGAAATTTTCTAAAGATAATCAAATCTTACATAATGTTAGCGGCAATATTTGGCAGGGACAAGCGGATTGGCAAAAAGGTCAGTTACGTGGTTCTGTACATTGGAAAACACGTCCTTTAGATTTATTAATGTTGCGTCTTGGCGCAAATCTCGATATTCACAGCGGGAATACCCAATTTAATGGTATTTTTGGTTACGGTTTAGGTCAAAAGATTTTGATCAAAGATTTGCAAGGTGAAATTGCACCTGAGACTTTAAAGTATTTTGCCAATTGGCAGTGGCCTGAGAATTCAATTCAACTTAAAGATGTACAGTTTAATTATCAAAAAGAAAAAGGTTTTACTGCAACTGAAGGTAAATTGCACTGGGGTGGTGGTGAATTGAATTATACCTTTGGTCAACGCCAAGATCGTATGAATATGCCTTCATTGACTGCGGAAATGAAAGATGAAAATGGACAATTGCAAATAGATGTTCGGGATCAGCAAAGTCAGAAAATGGCGAATCTAAGTTTAGACCCGAATCTTATGCTCGATATTCAATTGACACAGCGGATGTTATTAAATGTACCATCTTATCAAGGTAAAGCGGGACTCGACACTTACGTGATTAGTTCTCGCCAACCATTGTTGCAAGGTGGTTTTTAATGAAAACAATAGCACAAAAACTACAGCAGTTTCGTTGGCAGCAATTCGATAAAACAAGTGCTTTTATCCTAACTTTACTCATTTTATGGTTGTGTTGGAAGTTAGCTTCTTTATTCTGGTTGGTTGTGGCTCCACCTCAGCCGATGCAGTTTGATCGTGTTGCATTGGGTTCACAACAGGCGCAAGTTCCTAATATTAGTTCTTTTGCACTATTTAATGAACCTGCTACTACGACAGCACAAGATAATGTCAATGTGGAGTTGCAGGGCGTATTGTTGGGTTATCCAAGCTATTTGTCATCGGCGGTTATTAAGTTAAACGATACTGCTGAACGTTATCGTGTTGGTGAAACCATCGGTTCAACTTCCTATCAACTAGCGGAAGTGTATTGGGACCATGTCATTCTGAAGCAGGATAATGGTGCAACACGAGAAGTTAAATTTAAGGGTTTAGATAATGGTTTATACCAGCCAATTGCCCCTGTATTAAACCCTCAAGCTGCAACACCTCAAACACCTACACCTGCTCAAAACTCATCACAATCTGCGCTGGGACAAGCCATCCAACAAATGCAGGAAAATCGTGAGCAGTATTTAAAAAATATGGGAGTGAGTGGTGGTGGTTCAGACGGTTACGAAATCTCAGATCGAACACCAACGAATTTAAAAAATACCTTGGGTTTGCGGTCTGGTGATCGTATTCTATCGATCAACGGTCAGACAGTCGGGCAGGGTCTTAGCGAAGTGCAATTATTAGAGCAAGTACGTCGTGAAGGACATGCCAAAATAGAAATAAAACGTGGTGATCAAGTGATGACCATACAACAAAGTTTTTAGTGATAACACGTCATCACATTAGTTAGGAATAAGTGCAGGTTATGGCTTTCTTGAATCATCAACGTCCACTTTGGGCACTACTTGCTGCCGCGCCTTTGGTTGCGACCATCAGTACCAATGTGCAAGCACAAACATGGAAGATTAATCTACGTGATGCGGATTTAACGGCATTTATTAATGAAGTCGCTGATATTACGGGTAAGAACTTTGCTGTTGATCCTCGTGTGCGCGGGAACGTTACAGTTATTTCCAATAAACCTCTCAATAAAGATGAGGTCTATGACCTATTTTTAGGTGTGTTGAATGTTAATGGTGTGGTTGCACTTCCATCAGGTAATACGGTCAAGTTAGTTCCTGATAGCAATGCTAAAAACTCAGGAATTCCTTACGATGCTCGAAGTCGTGCAGGTGGGGATCAAATTGTTACTCGTGTCATTTGGTTGCAAAACACGAACCCAAATGATTTGATTCCTGCGTTACGACCATTGATGCCGCAATTTGCACATTTGGCTGCTGTGGCTGGCACCAATGCTTTGATCGTTTCAGATCGTGCGACGAATATTTATCAACTTGAAAATATTATCCGTAATTTGGATGGTACAGGGCAAAATGATATTGAAGCGATCAGTTTGCAATCAAGTCAGGCTGAAGAAGTTATTGGTTTGCTCGAAACCATGAGTGCAACAGGTGCCTCGAAAGATTTTATTGGTTCGCGTGTGCGAATTATTGCAGATAATCGAACCAATCGTATTTTAATTAAGGGTGATCCTGATTCACGCAAACGTTTACGCCAGATGATTGAAATGCTCGATGTTCCATCGGCAGATCGCTTGGGTGGTTTAAAAGTATTCCGTTTGAAATATGCGAGTGCCAAGAACTTAGCTGAAATTCTACAAGGTTTAGTCACAGGGCAGTCAGTTTCGTCCTCATCAAATTCTAGTGCTAGTAAATCGAACTCAATTAGCAATCTAGTTTCAAATAATCAAAATTCGGGTTCATCGACGGGAACTTCAACTTCTTCAATTTCCACGCCGTCAATTAATCTTAACAATAGCAATAATAATAGCCAAAATAGTGGTGTTACAAGCTTTAATAGTGCTGGTGTGAGTATTATTGCAGATAGCACTCAAAATGCTTTAGTTGTTAAAGCTGATCCGCAATTGATGCGTGAAATTGAGGCAGCCATTCAGCAGTTAGATACTCGACGTCAGCAAGTCTTGATTGAGGCTGCCATTATTGAAATTGTAGGTAGTGATGCTGATCAACTTGGTGTGCAATGGGCATTAGGTGATCTCAATAGCGGTGTTGGGTTAATTAACTTTTCGAATGTTGGTTCTAGTATCTCTAAGCTCGCAGCAGGCTACCTAACAGGTGGGGCAGCAGGTGCCGGTTCCGCACTCGGTACAGGTTCATCTATTATTTTGGGTGACTACAAAGAAGGTGCGAATGGCTCTCGTAAATTATATGGTGCTCTCATTCAAGCGCTAAAAGAAAATAAAAAATCAAATTTATTGTCTACACCATCCATCGTGACTATGGATAATGAAGAAGCGTATATTGTCGTAGGGCAGAATGTTCCATTTGTAACAGGTTCAGTTGCGACGACTGGAAACAGTACGGTGAATCCTTACACAACTGTTCAGCGTAAAGATGTGGGTGTTACTTTAAAGGTGATCCCTCATATCGGTGAAGGTGGTTCTGTTCGACTTGAAGTGGAGCAAGAAGTTTCAAACGTTGAAAATAGTAAGGGTCAGGCTGCTGACTTGGTGACAAGTAAACGAGCGATTAAAACTTCAGTTCTCGCAGATCATGGGCAAACAGTCGTGTTAGGTGGCTTGGTTACCGATCAGACTGATGTTAGTCGTCAAAGTTTGCCTGTTCTTGGGGATATTCCTTATCTTGGTCGTTTGTTCCGTTCAGATAGTCGTGGCAATGAAAAACGTAATTTACTTGTATTTATCCATCCAACCATAGTGGGTGATGCTGAGGATGTGCAACGTATATCTCAACAACGTTATAACCAGCTATACAGTCTCCAATTGTCTATGGATAAAAATGGTAATTTTGCAAAATTACCTGAAAATGTTGCGGATATTTATCGCCCACAACCTGCGGTAAGTAGCTCACCATACCAAAAAGTTCCAACAACAACGCAAAAAGAGGCTGTGGTTATCACAAAGCCTGTCGTTGTAGTTGAGCCTCAAATACAACGAAAAACGGTGCAGCTTCCAGCCAAAGCAACTGAACGCAGTAAACATACAGTGACAACCACGACGATTCGTCCTGCGTCTTCACAGTAGATGCACAGAAGCGCTTATGTCACAATGTTATGATTGAAAGAAATTATGATAAGGATAAACATCTATGACTTGGAGATTACAAGCCATTACAGGTGAATTTACAGGGCAAGAGATTAGTATTGAGCGTGACATGCTGGTGGGGCGGGATCAGGACGCTGAAATTTTGTTGCAGCTCAAGGACATTTCACGAAAACATGCTGCATTACTGTTTAGAGATGACCATGTTTGGGTAAAAGATTTAAAGTCTACAAATGGAACATTTGTGAATGGTGAGCGTGTTGAGCAGGAACAGGAAATAGAATTGCATGATGGGGATATGCTCCAGTTTGCCAGTTTTATATTTATGGTTCTTGCTCCTGAGCGTTATAAGGCTGATTTACCTGAAATTGAAGTTGAGCCAGTAGCGGCAACGAATCACGATGCGGGTATGCCAACGCTTGCAGAGCGAGCTGCGGAGACTTCGATTAATCGAGATGGTATGCCACAACAAGTTGGAATTCCAAAACCAGCACCAATTCCTGAAGGTATTGATGTTCAGGCTGCTGCTGAACAGCAACCGATCGCGATTGAAGAACCTATTTCTCGTGTTCAACAAGAAATTGAACAGCAAAAAAATGCATCGATTGGTTTAATTTCAATTGTTGTACTCATCATTTTAGCTGTGATTGCTTGGTTATTCTTTAAATAATTATATTAACCTTTTACAATCAAGGCATGCTCATATGGGCGTGCCTTTTTATTTCTTGAGTCGAAATCTATGTCTGTTGCTCAGTTACAACAACGAAGTTTAATTTTATTTGATCTGGATGGGACGCTTGTGGACTCAGCGGCTGATTTATATCGAGCAATGAATCTAAGTTTGGAAAAGCTGGCATTACCATTGGTAACAGAGGTGCAGATTCGAGCTTGGGTAGGCAAGGGTGCGGCTAAACTATGTGAGACTGTCTTGGAGCATTTGTTTGGGCAGATTGATGCCCAGCAGCAGAAGCAATTGCTTGAGACTTTTGTTGAGATTTATGAACAAGAATTATGTGTAAACACCAACGTATATGAAGGTGTTTTACCATTTTTGGATTACTGCCAACAGCATAATATTACGATGGCTTGCGTAACTAACAAACCAGAGCATTTAGCGCAAGGTATCCTCGATATTTTGCAGTTAAGCCCATATTTTAAGATGGTGGTTGGTGGTGATAGTTTAGCTGAACGTAAACCTCACCCTTTGCCTTTACTACACTGTATGCAGCAACAAAATATTACAGCGTCACAAGCTTTGATGATCGGTGATTCGAGTAATGATGTGGAAGCCGCTAGACGTGCAGGTATTGATTGTATTGTGGTCAGCTATGGCTATAATCATGGGGAAAGTATCTATGACTGTCAGCCACAGCAAGTGGTCGATAGTTTGGCAGAATTGATAGAAGATGATTTAGTCAGGAGACAAGCATGAAGTTTGTTATGGTTTTTCGATGGCGGGCTTGAGAAGGCACTACAGAAAAAACGCACAGAAATTAAAACCATAGAGAAGATTCATGACGACCTTAGTACAATTTGAGCAATTAAAATCAGCAGGCTATAACACCATTCCTGTGTATCGCCAACGTTTAGCCGATACAGAAACCCCACTTTCTGTTTTTGCACGTTTTAAAGAACAAAAACAAGCTTATCTCTTTGAGTCCGTTGAAGGGGGGGAGAATTGGGCGCGCTATTCAATGATTGGTTTAGGGGAGTCAATTGTTTTTTCCTGTAATGCAGGTGTATTGACCATTCAGCAAGCTGATGGCTTGCTTCGCCAGCAAGACTGCGCTGATCCATTTCAGTATATCCGTGATTTTCAAAGTCAATTTAAGGTGCCAACCCAAGTTGAATTGCCTGAGTTACCAAGTTTTACTGGTGGCTTGGTTGGGTATTTGGGGTATGACGCGGTACGTTATATCGAACCAAAACTTAAAAACGTTCCCACGGCTGATCCTGTGACGTTGCCAGATCTTTGGTTAATGTTGTCTCAAACCGTGATTGTGTTTGATAATTTAAAGGACACTTTGTTTTTAATTCATCACGCAGATTCGAGTCAGCCTGATGCCTATAAGAAGGCTCAGCAGAAGCTGGATCAACTTGAGCAGTTGCTCGCTACGCCTGTCAGCTTACAAGCGAAACCTCATACTGCGCCACATTTCGAATCCATTACGGGTAAAGAAAGGTTTCTAGAAACCGTTGAGAAAGTAAAAGAGTTTATCCGTGCAGGCGATGTGATGCAGGTTGTGCCTGGTCAACGTATGGTGTCTGATTTTGATGGTGAGGCTTTACAAGTTTATCGTGCATTGCGCCATCTCAATCCATCGCCGTATTTATTTCTGGTGCAAGGACAAACACTCACAGATGAAAAGCCATTTCATATCGTGGGTTCTTCTCCAGAAATTCTTTCACGCTTAGAAAATGGTATTGCAACAGTACGTCCTTTGGCTGGAACACGACCACGTGGTAAAACTAAGGAAGAAGATCTTGCCTTGGAACAAGATTTACTCGCAGATGAAAAAGAGATTGCTGAGCATCTCATGCTAATCGATTTAGGTCGCAATGATGTTGGTCGCGTTTCTAAAATTGGTAAAGTGCAAGTAACTGATCGTATGGTGATTGAGCGTTATTCTCACGTCATGCATATCGTGTCTAATGTGCAGGGTGAAGTACGTGATGACGTGGATGCTTTAGATGTGTTTAAAGCAACCTTTCCTGCTGGAACCCTTTCAGGCGCACCAAAAATCCGCGCTATGGAAATTATTGATGAAGTAGAGCCAGTTAAACGTGGTGTATTTGGTGGTGCTGTAGGTTATTTAGGCTGGCATGGTGAAATGGACATGTCGATTGCGATTCGTACCTGTGTGATTCGTGATAAAAAGGTCTATGTACAGGCAGGGGCAGGCTTAGTTGCAGACTCAAATCCTGAATCAGAGTGGAATGAAACCCAAATAAAAGCTCGCGCAGTGATCAAAGCGGTTGAATTATCATCAAACGGATTGATTTTATGAGTTTTTAACGGTTTTTTTGAAAAAACCACTTGCATCGATTCAGAGTTTTGCTAAACTGCACACCGTTCCGATACGAAACGTACGAAACACTAAGAAAGAGCCGGCATAGCTCAGTTGGTAGAGCAACTGACTTGTAATCAGTAGGTCCACAGTTCGAATCCGTGTGCCGGCACCATCTTAAAGTGTGGTAGTGTAGCGTAAAGAACAGCACTGTGTAAGTGTGATATGGTGAGATTCCCGAGCGGCCAAAGGGGGCAGACTGTAACTCTGCTACGAAAGTTTCGAAGGTTCGAATCCTTCTCTCACCACCATCTAACTTCGATTGAAGTGGTAAGTACCAACATGCGGGAGTAACTCAGTTGGTAGAGTGGCAGCCTTCCAAGCTGCATGTCGCGAGTTCGATCCTCGTCTCCCGCTCCATCGAAGATGTCGCTCTTATAGCTCAGTGGTAGAGCACTCCCTTGGTAAGGGAGAGGTCTCGAGTTCAAATCTCGATAAGAGCTCCAGATATACAGCTTAGTAGAATTTCTACAAAATTTTTAAAGAAGCAGGCTATTATAGTCTGCTTTTCAAGTATTGGGTGTCTAGTTTTTTAGGCGAATGTCGATAAAGAAAGTTTTTCAGGGTTGTTTTTCTCTAAACTGGTGTCGACGTAAATGAGGAAAATCAAATGGCTAAGGCTAAGTTTGAACGTAATAAACCACACGTAAACGTGGGTACAATTGGTCACGTTGACCATGGTAAAACAACTTTAACTGCTGCGATTGCAACTATCTGTGCAAAAACTTACGGCGGTGAAGCGAAAGATTACTCACAAATCGACTCAGCTCCTGAAGAAAAAGCACGTGGTATTACAATTAATACTTCACACGTAGAATACGATTCTCCAATCCGTCACTACG
>NZ_JACAXC010000018.1:0-58368 GCF_013391535.1 Acinetobacter sp. SwsAc4 | reverse complement strand
TTCCACTTTAGATATTTGTTTAAGATGAGATGTAACTCATTGAAATGTGTCATCATATTCGTCGTCAGAAAACAAGTATTATGCCATTATTTCAATGAGTTGTCTTTTTTTGTCGTGTACAAAGAAATTAACTAATTTAAGATACGTGGGTTCAAGCGATGATACTGTTTTTTAAGTGTTGAATCGCAGCATATGCATTCTTTGTTTGATTAATCAGTTGGAATCGTTTTGAAATTCTATTCTCATTTACTTTAACTAGAACGAAGTTTAGGTATTAATCGTAATAACGGGAGTTTTATGTTTTCACCCTATATCCATGCATTTGCATTGTTTTTTTCATTACTGAATCCGTTCCTGATGAGTGTCTACATGGTCGGGATGATTCGGAATACCGATGTAAAAGTATTTAATAAAGCATTGATTCAAGGGAGCTTAATTGCTTTTGCTGTTTTTGCATTATTTGCATGGGGGGGCGAGAATATTTTTAGTCGCTACCTAAATGTAAGATTTGAATCTTTCCAAATATTTGGTGGACTAATTTTTCTTGTCATTGGTTATCGTTATGTGTTTCAGGGTGCAGAAACAATCGGTGAAATGCGTGGGGCTCCTGAGCATTTAGCAGGTACGATTGCTATGCCTTTTATGATCGGACCAGGAACAATTAGTGCTGCGGTTGTCACAGGCGTGAGTGTTCCATTTGGAGGAGCAATTGCTGTGATTGCCCTCACATTGGCGTTAACTTGCAGTATTCTTATCGCGATGAAATACGGACACGATCATTTACGCTACAAGCATGCGAAGTATATTGATCGTTACTTTGACATTATGGGGCGTTTATCTGCTTTACTGATCGGTACAATTGCTGTCGATATGATCGTTAATGGTGTGATGGGACTCATTCAAGCTACAAATTTAAATTAAATTATTAGATATAAAATTTTGTATGATGAGTATTTATCTGGTTAATAACACATTGTTAATTTTAGATAAAATCTAATAAAAAGGGTCTATATGTAATCCTACTGAAATAATGTTTCGATCTATCATAAAAATAGTTGATGATGTTTTATACATTTATACGTATTTTTACGTTGAGGAATGAACGATAATACACATGTTGTATTCTCCTATGAGTTCTCCTATGTATCCATTAGATCAATTGAACCAAGCACCTGATGATCAGTCAGAGCTTACAATGTCAGTTTTAATGACACCTGATATGGCAAACTTTTCAGGTAATGTTCATGGTGGAGCAATTTTAAAACTGCTTGACCAAGTTGCTTATGCTTGTGCAAGCCGTTATTCAGGCAGTTATGTTGTGACATTGTCTGTTGATAAAGTTAATTTTAAAGAGCCAATTTACGTTGGTGAATTAGTCACATTTTTAGCGAGTGTTAATCATGTAGGACGTACTTCTATGGAAGTCGGCATTCGTGTAGAAGCACAGAATATTCAAAAGCGTACAATCAGACATACCAATACCTGCTATTTCACCATGGTTGCTGTGGATGAGGAGCGTAAACCTAAAGTTGTTCCGACATTAAAATTAGATACGGATTGGAAGCGTTGTCGTTTCGAAGCTGCAGAACAGCGTAAGGATCTACGTTTACAAGAAGTACAGCAACCTTCTTGCAGTATTTTCAAAAAAACTAGCCAGTGTTGATTTATTCATCACATTCCTAGTGATCTAAAAAAAGATCGAACCGCAGCATGGTTCGATCTTTTTTATTTGTAAAGATGAGTCAAATCATTACAAATGTTGTTCTAAAGGGTCTGGAGGAACCTGAAGATCAAATTATTTACTAGCCGTCGGGGCAGCCGATGTTGCTGCATCACTTGCTGTGGTGTCTGTCGTAGCTGGATTTAGAGTTTCAGGTTGCTCTTGATTTGATACAACGACTTTCTCTTCGGTGGTTTTGGTGCTATGTGATTTGTCATGAGCCGAAGCTGCAAATGTTGTTGCCGCTGTTAAAGCAAATGTTGTCGCAATTAAAGTCTTAATGAGTTTCATGTTTGGCATCCATATTTAAACTTAATTAAAAAATTACAGCTTCAATTCGAGAGATGAGTGAGAACAAATCTTGAATTTCTGCATGAGGTTTATGCTAAGCGCCTAAGTTTTTTACAGCAATATTCTTAACAATCTTTTACGGCAAACTTAACAATAGAGCATCATAAAACGTAGTTTTGTGATGCGCTTGTAAAATTATATGCCTGAACCTATCAATAAAATGTATATAAATATGAATTTTTGATTAAAAAACAATCTGAGATTTTACGTGTTTTAAACAAGAGCTTTCTTTTGCAAATAGTTTAATAATTGAATAAAACATTTATATATTAGTTTTAAATAGTATTTTTAGATTAATTTCGTGATTTAATTCACTCTATTTTTATTTTTAATTGAATTGTTTCATAAATTTCATTCTTTATTTTATTTCGCATATTTTTCTCTTTAGAATGAAATAAATTTTTAATGCGAGTAAATCGTGAAGTTTATTGCTCCCAAAATTGTTCCTACTCACATTATTTCTGGTTTTTTAGGTGCAGGTAAAACAACGCTATTGCAGCATTTATTAACTCAAAAGCCTGAAAACGAAGTTTGGGCTGTTCTAATGAATGAGTTTGGGCAAATAGGTGTTGATCAACAACTGATTACTCAACAACAAGGCTATGCTGTCAAAGAACTACTTGGTGGATGCTTGTGTTGTAGCAGTCAACTTCCTATGCAAATTGCACTGGCTCGCTTACTCAGTGAAAGTAAACCTGATCGTTTATTTATCGAACCAACGGGTTTAGGTCATCCTGCACAATTATTGGAACAACTGACCGAGCCACATTGGCAAAGTAGTTTAGCAATGCGTGCTTTGGTGATTGTTGTGGATGGGAGTCGTCTACATGATGAAGATTGGGTGAAACAGAACTTATATACCGATCAACTGAAATCTGCCCAAATCGTAGTCCTCTCGCATATTGATTGTATGTCAGTAGCAGATCATCAAGCCTATGCGGCTTTAAAACAAGAATATGACACTTATGTCCAGCATTGGATTGAAGTTGAGTGTGGCAAAATTGAATTGTCTCAGGTTGATATTATGCAACAACCTGTACAACGTAAGATTCAACCTTTACTCAAGTTACAACAAACACAGGCTATTGAGCCTCCGTTAGAAATAAAACAACTTCCATATCATTATGTAGAAACGGCCCAAGGTTATACCGTTGCAGGTTGGAAATTGCCTAAACGCTGGCAATTTAAATTTTTTGAACTGTTAGATTTGTTGTGTACGCAACAAAATTGGGTCCGTATCAAAGGCATATTTAATACGGATCAAGGTTGGAAAAGTTTTAACTTTAATCCTCAACAATTTAACTATAAGTCTGCCGAAGAGAGTATCGATAATCGAATTGAAATTATTTGCCAATCCGAACAAGATTGGTTGGGGTTTGAAACACAATTATTAAATTGTCGTCTTGATCTAACTGATGCTCAAAATGATTAAAGCCGATATTTTCTGTAATAAAATAGAGTATGCTTAGCGCCAAATTTGAGTACACCGTATTTAAGAGTATTTTTCATGGCGCTAAAAGCAACAATATATAAGGCAGATTTGAATATTGCCAATATGGATCAGCATATCTATGCAGATTATCAGCTAACACTTGCCTTACATCCGTCAGAGACTATTGAACGTTTGATGGTTCGTATTCTTGCTTATGCACGTTATGCCGATGAGCGATTAGAATTCACCAAAGATTTGTTTGAAACGGATGAGCCTGCGTTATGGCAAAAAGATTTAACAGGGCTTTTAGAAAATTGGATTGAAGTCGGTTGTCCATCTGAAGATAAAGTGAAAAAAGCCAGTGCTCGCTGTAAGAAAGTGGCTGTGATTACCTATGGTTCACAAGCTGCTGATTGGTGGCAAAAAAATACCAAGATTAAGACTTTGAGTAATGTGGAAGTTTGGCAATTAGCATCTCAGACTACACAGGCACTTGAAGGCTTATGTGAGCGCACGATGCAATTACAGCTTAATATTATGGATGGAGAATGGACTTTGTTAAGCGATAACGGTCAAGTCGATATTCAATGGTTACAATTGCAATAAATCAGGTTGGGAGAAAAAATGAGCGCTGAATTACAAATTATTGATTTAAAAGTAGGTGAAGGTAAAGAAGCTGTTAAAGGTGCTTTAATCACAACACACTATACAGGGTGGTTGGAAGATGGTACTCAGTTCGATTCTTCAATTGATCGCGGGAATTATTTTGAGACGGTGATTGGTACAGGGCGAGTAATCAAAGGTTGGGATCAAGGCATCATGGGAATGCGCGTTGGTGGGAAGCGTAAATTAATCGTACCTGCACATTTAGCTTATGGCGAACGCAAAATGGGAAAAATTATTCCAGCAAATTCAAATCTGATTTTTGAAATTGAATTATTTGATGTTAAAACTCGCGACGAGTGATTTAGTCTCAATGATGCAAAGCATGATGGCATTGATTTGATTGCTTCATTCATGCTTTGCAAAAAAAAGGTACAAAAACAATACAAATCAAAAAAATGATTTAATCTTAATATATTGATTTTAAATATTTTTATTTAAATCTTCTGTTTTTAACAATCTGCTTAAAATTATTGATTCTATAGAAGGTTCTGTATATCTTTTAAACAAAGAGCAATCCATTTTGAATCAAAGTTTTTACAAAAAATGTGATGTTAATTTACCTTTTGGAAAAATTGCTTTTAATTTTGCCATCCATGATCAGCAGATTCATAAACATGGCGAGGTAAACTATAAAAAATCTATGCTTGTGTTAACGAGCACCAAAAAATTGAGTGAGTGAGGCAGCTATGAATGATTATTTGGATATTACCGCTTCTGAGCTATTAAAAGAATTACATAATTTTTTCTTGATTAATACTTATAATGGCGCTGAAAATGGTTTTTGGGTCAATGAAAAAGCATTGATTGATAAACATTATTGGATGGATGGAGAGAACAAGGTCGAGATTATACGAGAGCTGATTCCTTCACATCAGCATTCACATCCTGACTATCAGATTACCTTATTATCTCCATTAGAAGGGAATATCCTCTTGCTACAATATGATGGCGTGAATAAAAAGATTCAGACATTCCGTCGTGGTGAATGGGTAAATCGCTTATATAAATATTTTTATCAAAAAGAACGTTATTATTTACAACAACTTTCTGAGCATCCAAATTTTCAGCTCATTCAATATTAAGCTTTTATATTTAGCTCACTAGGTTCTTAATACGTATCGTGTTAGGAACCTAATTACATATTGCTAAAATATTGATGTATATTGCGATAAAATTTATAAAATATTTTTTTAAGATTATTTTCAGTTTTTAAAATTATAAATACAATCCTTGCTCCCAGCTGACTCGCTAAAAATCTTATTTGTCCACAAATTGTAAGATGATTCATGCATGATTCGCGCTCAGCCATTTTCGAATATTGAGAAGATATCTCTATGACAACACGTTTAGTGTCTCCGACCTTAAAAACATTTTTAGGTCTAATGATTGGTTTAGTTGCGAATACAGCAACTTTTGCAGAAAATTCCAAAATTGATGCGACAACGTTAACCGTCATTGGTTATCATGAAATTACCGAGCATAAAGATGCACTCATCCCAAGTTATGCAGTAACAGCACAACAATTCAGCGAGCACATTGATTGGTTACAAAATAATGGCTATCACTTTATCAATGTCGATCAACTGATTAAAGCACATCAGGGCAAATATACTTTACCCACTAAACCTGTGTTATTGACAGTAGATGATGGTTATCAGTCTTTTTATCAAAATGCTTATCCAATTGTACGTGCGAAAAAAATTCCAGTTGTATTAGCAGTTGTCGGCTCTTGGTTGGAGCCAAAAGCTAATCAGAAAGTAGACTTTGGTGGGGAAGAGATTACGCGCAATAAAATTTTGAGTTGGAATGAACTCAAAGAAATGCAAAATAGTGGCTTAGTTGAGATTGCAAGCCATAGCTATCATTTGCATCGAGGAGTAAACGCAAACCCTCAAGGTAATTCAGAACCAGCAGCGATTACTCGAATCTATGATTCAAATACGAAAACCTATGAAAGCGATGCAAATTATCAAGCACGTGTTTATCAAGATTTAAAGAAAAATAATGAATTATTGCAGGCACATGGTTTACGTTCACCACGTGTTATGGTTTGGCCTTATGGTCGCTACAATATGCAATTAGTTCAAATTTCTAAACAATTGGGTATGCCGATTACCATTACTTTGGATGATGGCGCTGATCATGCCAAACAATCGATCCAAAATATGGGGCGTATTTTAATTCAAGGAAATATGTCAACCAATGCCTTGGCACAAGAAATTAAGAACCGCGAACTGAATTTGAATGATAATAATCGTCCGCAAAAGATCATGCATGTGGATTTAGATTACATCTATGATCCAGACCCACAACAACAGGAACGCAATTTAGGTAATCTGTTAGATCGTATCAATGCAATGGGAGTCAAGACTGTTTATTTACAAGCATTTTCTGATCCTGATGCAAATGGTTCTGCTGATATGGTGTATTTCCCAAATCGTCATATTCCAATGCGTGCGGATTTATTTAACCGAGTAGCTTGGCAAATTCAAACACGTACGCCAGTACAGCGTTTGTATGCTTGGATGCCTTTACTTGCATGGGAATTACCTAAATCAGACCCAGTGTCAAAGGATTTAGTTGTCACGCAACAAGCAAAAGCAGGCGAGCATTTGAATATGGGGTATATCCGCTTAAGCCCATATTCACCAAAAGCAAGACAAACCATTAAAGAGATTTATCAAGATCTTGCAAAATCAACGCCATTTGATGGCCTGTTATTCCATGATGATGTGACATTATCTGATTATGAAGATGCAAGCCCTCAAGCACTAGCAGCCTATGCGAAACAAGGTTTGCCAACGGATCTGGCCAAAATACGAAATAATGACGACAAGTTACAGAAATGGACTGCTTATAAAACGCGTACCCTAGATGATTTTGCAATGGAGCTCGCAGGTGAGGTGCGTCAATATCAGCCTTATTTGATGACTGCACGTAATTTGTATGCGCAAGTTGCCCTTAACCCGTACGCCGAAAATTGGTATGCACAGTCTTTAGAAGAGTCATTAAGACGTTATGATTTCACTGCAATAATGGCAATGCCGTATATGGAGCAATCGGATCATCCCGAAAAATTTTATACGGATATTATGAATCGGGTGAAACAATATCCAAACGGGATTAAAAAGACAGTGATGGAGTTACAAGCCATTAACTGGCGTAATGATCAGAAGATTCCTTCTGAAGAAATGGCAGCAACAATTAAGTCGCTTTATCAACAAGGTGCGATGCACATTGCATATTATCCTGACGATCCGATTAAAGAACACCCAGATGTGGAAACGATGCGTAAGGCATTTGCTTTAAAATCATCACAATTAGTACCATAACGGAGTAATGTGTCGATGAGTATAATTGCTTTATTATGGGCTTATGCCATTAAGTTTGTTTTCTATTATCCATTATTTATGTCGTATTTATGGATGGTTGGGGCAATTATTTTTTATTGGAAAGAGCGCCAAGATCCTCCATATCAGCAGCCAGCAACTTTGCCTGAATATCCTAAAGTTGCTGTACTCGTTCCTTGTTTTAACGAGGGGGATAACGCAGAAGAAACCATTAGTCATGCTTTGCAATTAGATTATCCAAACTTTGAAGTGATTGCGATTAATGATGGTAGTTCTGATAACACGGGCGAAGTGCTGGATCGTCTCGCGATGCAGCATGAAAAATTACGTGTGGTACATCTTGCTCAAAACCAAGGTAAAGCGATGGGACTGCAAGCGGGCAGTTTAATGACTGATGCTGAGTTCTTGATAGGTATTGATGGTGATGCGTTACTAGATCCTCATGCTGCTAAATGGATGATGCGTCATTTTCTAGAAGACTCAACAGTTGCAGCAGTTACAGGTAATCCACGTATTCGTACACGTTCAACTTTATTGGGACGTATACAGGTCGGTGAGTTTTCTTCAATTGTTGGCATGATTAAACGTGCACAACGTACTTTTGGCCGTTTATTTACAGTATCGGGTGTAATTACTGCATTTCGTAAAAGTGCCGTACATCAAGTTGATTATTGGTCTCCAAATATGTTGACTGAAGATATTGATATCACTTGGAAATTACAACGCGCAGGTTGGGATGTTCGTTTTGAACCAAATGCTTTGGTTTGGATTTTGATGCCAGAGACTTTTAATGGTTTATGGAAGCAACGTTTACGTTGGGCGATGGGTGGGGCACAAGTTCTGATTAAGAATATTGATGTGTTCTTTAAGCCAAAACTTAATTTTCTCTGGCCTTTAATGTTGGAGCTTTGCTTAACATTAGTATGGTCATATTTGATGTTGATTATGGCTGTCATGTGGTTGTTACATTTTGTATTTACAATCCCAGCCCTTGCTATCGTTAGTTCACCATTTTTACCATACGGTAGTGGAATTTTATTAGGTGCGACCTGTTTAATTCAGTTTGCTTTAAGCAAATGGATGGATAGTCGTTATGAGCCAAGCCTAGGGAAAAATTATTATTGGATGATTTGGTACCCATTTGTGTTTTGGTTAATTACGATTACTGCTACAATCGTCGCCTTTCCAAAGGTACTGTTGCGTGGTGATGAAAAACGCGCCCGTTGGATTAGCCCAGATCGTGGAATTCGCTGAGTCGCAAGATTCATTTTGCTGAGACTAGAAATGAAAGCAAATAGTTTGATTATCGATGTTCGTCGCCAACTCCCATGGCATAAGCGTTATTTTTCTACGACCACAACAGCAATGATGTGGGCAGGTTGGCTGCTATTATGGCGACCATTTATTTTAGTTTGGGTGTTAATTGAACTGCAAAAAACGCATCTTGCACAACGTTTAATGGCTGCATTCAGTCAAGGTCTTGAGCACGGAATTACAGCACTTTTCATGTGTGCGGTAGCATTATTATTATGGGGGCTTTTACCTTCAAAACGCGTACATAAAAAACATGCAATTGAAAAAGCACTACCTGATTATGCACGTTATTTTGAGTTGCCTGAACAAGAAATTCAAGCTGGTCGCCAACAAAAAGTAACCACGCTGCATCATGATGAAAATGGTAAGATTATTAGAGTTGAATAAAATTTATTCGATTGAGAAGTATAAATGCCTTAATTTTAATTAAGGCATTTTTTTATGCTTGTCTTAAATTTTAGACATAAAAAAACCAGCTTACGCTGGATTTTTATTTGCACCATATTTCATTAGTTGAAAAATGGTGCCCGAGGCCAGACTCGAACTGGCACGCTTTGTGGGCGGGGGATTTTAAATCCCCTGTGTCTACCGATTTCACCACTCGGGCATGTGCGCAATAATAGAGGAGACTTTAAAACTTGGCAAGAGTAAAAAGTATTAATTGCTTTCTTTTCAATCAATTCATGTGTTTATCAGATAAAAATTAAGCATTGTCATATAATTTTCATGATTATTTCATCAAACTGAGATCAAACTTTCATTTAAGCAACTTAGTTTTAATTACTTAAAGTAATAAAATTAAGGTAGCTATCCAAATGACAGCAAAAATTTCACGACGGGAACTCATTCAAAAAAGTTTATTCGGATTTGGGGCATTGTCTTTATCTGCGGGATTTACAGGATGTAATGACAGTTCAGATCAAGAAACAGCGACATTACAAGTTAATTTTGAACATGGCGTTGCCAGCGGTGATCCACTACAGGATCGCGTGATTTTGTGGACACGCTTAACACCAAGTGATAGCAGTGCACGGTTGCAAGTCACTTGGGAAATTGCGTTAGATCAGCAATTCAAGCAAATTATTAAAACCGATAAAGTCACTACTGCTGCTGCGCAAGACTTTACTGTAAAGGTGGATGCAACTGGATTAAAACCAAATCAAAGCTATTTTTATCGTTTTGTTTTCGGTGATAAAATTTCGCCAGTAGGTCAGACTAAAACCTTGCCGACCAGTACATCAAAGGTTAGTTTTGCTGTGTGCTCGTGTTCTAATTATCCAGCAGGCTATTTTTATGTTTACCGTGAAATGGCAAAACAAAATGTAGATGTCGTGATTCATCTAGGCGATTATATTTATGAATATGGCGCTGATGGTTATGCGACAGAAGATGCAGCGAAATTAGGGCGTACGCTTCCTGCGAATAATGATAAAGAAATTATTAAACTGGATGACTATCGCAAACGTTATGCAATCTATCGTAAAGATAAAGACCTACAGTCCTTGCATCATCGTCATCCATTTATTGTGATTTAGGATGATCATGAATTAGCAAATGATGCATGGCGAGAAGGTGCTGAAAATCATACTGAAGAAACAGCAAATGCAAAGAATGAAGGTAAATTCTCTGAAAGAAAATTAGCAGCATTGCAAGCTTATTTTGAATGGATGCCGATTCGTCCAATTGATGATCAGCATATCAAGATTTATCGACAGTTTGATTTTGGTAATCTCGTTCAGCTTACTATGTTGGATACACGTATTATCGCGCGTGATCAGCAATTAGATTATGTAGATTATATGACCGCAAATGGTTTGAATGCTGCAAAATTCCAAGCGGACTTAACCAACCCTGCACGTACTTTAATGGGGTATACCCAACGGGATTGGCTACTCGGAAAACTTCAACAATCTAATGCAACATGGAATGTTTTAGGTCAACAAATATTAATGGCGAAAATGTTGATTCCTGCTGAGTTGTTACTTTCTTTGGCTGAAATAACTTCAGGCAATCCAACTGCCGACACCTTAAATAAAATGAATACGCAAATTACTGAGCTAGTCACCTTAAAGATGCGTTTAAAGCAAGGTGATCCGAGCTTAACCAGTCAGGAAAAAGCTCGTATCCTCACCGTTGCACCTTATAACTTAGATGCATGGGATGGTTATTTTGTTGAGCGTGAAATTTTATACGGCACTTTGGCACAATTAAATAAAAAAGTTGTGGTGTTGGCAGGGGATACCCATAATGCATGGTCTTCTAATTTATATAGTAAAGATGGTGCATTTGTAGGTGTGGAATTGGCAACCAGTTCAGTTTCTTCACCAGGTCTGGAAAAATATTTAAATATTCCATTGGCTCGGTTACAGCAGTTTGAATTTGCATTTACCACCTTGATTGATGAGCTGAACTATTGCAACTTAAACCAACGAGGTTATCTCATGGTTCAGTTTGATGAAACTCAGGTACAGTCACAGTGGGTTTATGTGGATTCAATCAAAAAATCTGAATATAGCATTGATACAGCCAGACAATATCAGCTCAGTTTTGATAAGAATTTGTTGCCAGTGAAAGCAGGGCAGCAAGTTGCGTAAACGATTGATACATCGAGCCAAACGTTAATGTTTGGCTTTTTTATTCTTAAATTTCAGACATAAAAAAACCAGCATTAAGCTGGAATTTTTAGCACCAAATTTCATTTGCTGAAAAATGGTGCCCGAGGCCAGACTCGAACTGGCACGCTTTGTGGGCGGGGGATTTTAAATCCCCTGTGTCTACCGATTTCACCACTCGGGCTTTAAAACCAAATTTGGAGGCGGGGGTCGGAATCGAACCGGCGTACACGGAGTTGCAGTCCGCTGCATGACCATTCTGCCACCCCGCCATCATTTGGTGATGCACATATTAGCAACCTTTAGAAAAAAAACAATAGTGTTTGCCGTGAATATGCACATAAAAACAACATCTAAAAGAATATTGGTCAAATTATCATGTATTATTTACGCAATTGATTCATACCCACTTTGGAGATGCGCTGTGGCATTGGTTTTAGACGGTCGTGCGTTGGCAACACAAATCGAAGCTGATTTGTTGGTTCGTGTAGAAGCATTAAAAGCAAAAACGGGACGTACCCCAATTTTGGCAACAATTTTGGTTGGTGATGATGGTGCATCGGCAACGTATGTGCGTATGAAAGGCAACGCTTGCCGCCGTGTCGGTATGGATTCATTGAAAGTTGAGCTTTCTAAAGAAACAACTACAGAACAATTGCTTGCTGAAATTCAAAAATTAAATGCGAATCCTGATGTACACGGTATTTTGTTGCAGCACCCAGTGCCTGAACAAATTGATGAAAGAGCATGTTTTGATGCCATTTCATTAGCTAAAGATGTGGATGGCGTGACTTGTCTAGGTTTTGGTCGTATGGCAATGGGCGAGGCTGCATATGGTTCAGCAACTCCAGCTGGCATCATGACCATTTTGCAAGAAAACAAGATCGAGATCGCGGGTAAACATGCAGTTGTGGTCGGTCGCTCAGCGATTTTAGGCAAACCAATGGCAATGATGTTATTACAGGCGAATGCGACAGTGACGATTTGCCACTCGCGTACTCAAAACTTAGCTGAATTGGTAAAACAAGCAGATATTATTGTAGGTGCGGTAGGTAAAGCTGAGTTGATTCAAAAAGATTGGATCAAGCAAGGTGCAGTTGTTGTAGATGCAGGTTTCCACCCGCGTGATGGCGGTGGTGTCGGTGATATTCAATTAGTGGGAATCGAAGAGATTGCTTCTGCTTATACACCAGTTCCAGGTGGTGTGGGGCCAATGACGATTACGACTTTGATTCGTCAAACTGTTGAAGCTGCTGAAAAAGCATTAGTTTAAAGATTAATAGCCCCTCGATAAGAGGGGTTTTTTAGAATTAAAGATATATGAGTTGTACATTTCAATTTGCGAAAGCCCCTGAACATTTACTTCAAGCCTTACATGAAGTCATCCCTAATACGGATCTACTAGCACAGCAGCTTCCTGAAACACCTATATCGTTATGGTTGATTCCACCAGTTTTTCCAACGGATCGTTTGGATGACGAAGTGATTCGTCGTATTTGGAATGAAACGCCGTATTGGATTTTCTGTTGGGCATCTGGTTTAGCGATGGCACAGTGGTTACTCGCTGAGCCACATCATGTTAAAGATAAAGTGGTCTTGGATTTTGGTGCAGGTTCGGGCGTAGTTGCAATTGCTGCAAAAATGGCAGGTGCGAAACGTGTGATCTGTTGTGATATTGATCCAGTAAGTCTTGCGTCATGTCGTGAAAATGCTTTGTTGAATGATGTTGAACTTGAATATTTGGATGATTTATATAAAGCCGAGCAGGTGGATGTATTGCTCGCTGCGGACGTCCTGTATGACCAATGCAATCGTTTCTTTTTAGATGAGTTTTTGAAATTTTCGCCCGAAGTTTGGGTTGCCGATAGCCGAGTTAAAAACTTTAGCCATCCTCAATATATGAAGATTGATGAACGCAGTGCAACGACTTGGCCTGACTTGGATGAATCCAAAGAGTTTAGAAATGTGAGTTTTTACCGCACAAAATAAATAATGTTTAATCTAAAAATAATCAGTGTTGAGACTATCAAATCTCAACACTATTTTCCTCTTACTCATGCTAAAACATTCAGTTGAAATAGAAATAATCTTCAAAAGGAAAGAAAATGAATATTCAACAGGTTGATGATAATAAACATGGAATATTTAAGCTGTTTAACGGTGAAACAGTAGCTGGTGAAATGGCTTACACATGGGCTAGGATACTTGTTAATTATTGATCACACTGATGTGAATGATCAATTTCGATGGCAAGGATTAGGTCGAAAACTTTTAAATGAGTTAGTTACTTTTGCAAGAGGTCGCAACATTAAAGTCATTCCTTTATGCCCATTTGCAAAGTCGGTTTTCGATAAAGACCTATCAATTCTTGATGTCTTGCAGATATAAAATATATAGGATGTATAAACCTAAAGAAAAACTTATACATCCATGATTATTATTTATTCAGAACAAGTATAGCGAATGACTTTAAGTGTAGTCGGGCGTGCTTCAAGTGCTTGGCGTGTTGCATATCCTTCACTGTTATTGAAATCAGGTGAATTAGAAAGTCCAAAAGTTGCACGACTATTTCCAAGTTTTACGCCGTATTGTTCTTGTTGTGTAGGATTCATAATTTCATTCACACTGAGTATTGAAATTTTATAAGTTTTTCCTACGCCTAAAACTTGGTTGCATGCATGTTGTAATTTCTTTTGATCTAAATCTTGATTGGTACGTGCTGCAAGGGTGTAAGCAATCGTGGCTGAAGTTGTTGTTTTATTTTCTATTTGATAGCCCGTCACGCCGTTAAATTTGTGTGGTGTACTTTGACATGCAGTGATCACAAGTGTACTTGTAACAATAATGAATAAATTGGTTTTTTTCATATCTATGATCCTATTATTTCCATAATTAGTATGGCATAAAATAAGGTTGTTATTGTGAGTAATCTTTGAAATTGGCGCTATTCATCGTATTGAGGTTCAAAGTTAAAGAAAGAATTTTCGTTTTCGAACAATTTTGCATATAATCTGCCAAGTTTTTTATTTAATACAGAAGTCGTTGCTTTATTGCAGTATTTTTGCCCGTTTTAACGGGCATTTAGTTTATTGGTCTGCTATAAGGCAAGTCTGGATAGGTGTGTCATGATCTCTACAGATAGTCAAAAAAAATATGTGGTTGCGTTTGACCAAGGTACAACAAGTTCACGAGCAATCGTGTTGGATCATGATGCAAATGTTATTAGTATTGCTCAGCGCGAGTTCACGCAAATCTACCCACAACCAGGTTGGGTTGAGCATGATCCTATGGAAATATGGGCAACTCAAAGTGCAGTTTGGGTTGAGGCGCTAGCACAAGCGGGTATTTCAAGTGACCAAATTGCTGCAATCGGGATTACTAACCAACGTGAAACCACGATCATTTGGGATAAGAAAACTGGTAAGCCGATTTATAATGCTATTGTTTGGCAAAGCCGTCAAAGCAATGAAATTTGTAATCAGTTACATCAAGATGGTTGGGATGATTATGTTCGAAAAGTAACGGGCCTAGTCATCGATCCATATTTTTCAGCAACAAAAATAAAATGGATTCTTGATCGTGTTGAAGGAAGTCGTGAGCGTGCAGAGCGCGGTGAGCTTTTGTTTGGTACGGTGGATACGTGGTTGATTTGGAAATTGACCAATGGTCAAGTTCATGTGACTGACTATACCAATGCTTCACGTACCATGCTGTTTAATATAGAAACCTTAGAATGGGATGATAAGTTACTTCAAGCTTTAAACATTCCAAAAGTAATGTTACCAACTGTGCGTAGCTCATCTGAGGTCTATGGATACACACATACCATTAGCGGTCAGGAAGTTGGAATTCCAATTGCAGGTATTGCGGGGGATCAACAAGCTGCATTATTTGGACAAATGTGTGTAGAAGTCGGGCAGGCAAAGAATACCTATGGGACGGGTTGTTTCTTATTGATGAACACAGGGAAGCGTATAGTTCAATCTGAACATGGTTTGTTGACTACCATTGCATGTGGTGCAAAAGGTGAAGTGAATTACGCTCTAGAAGGTGCTGTGTTTAATGGTGGATCATGTGTGCAATGGTTGCGTGACGAACTCAAGGCGATTAATGATTCGTATGATTCTGAATATTACGCCACCAAAGTGAAAGATAGTAATGGCGTATATGTTGTTCCTGCATTTACAGGTTTGGGTGCGCCGTATTGGGACCCAACCGCACGTGGTGCGATCTTGGGTATTACACGTGGTGTGAGTATTGAGCATATTATTCGTGCGACCTTAGAGTCAATTGCTTATCAAACACGCGATGTATTAGATGCAATGCAACAAGACTCTGGCGAAAAGTTGCGCACACTCCGCGTAGATGGTGGTGTAACAGCGAATAACTTCTTGATGCAATTCCAAGCGGACATTCTTTCGACTTCAGTTGAACGTCCAGCAATGAAAGAAACGACAGGGATGGGAGCCGCATTTTTGGCTGGTTTAGCTGTCGGTTTCTGGTCGGATTTAAATGAATTGAAGAGTAGAATGTCGATCGAACGAACCTTTATACCTGAATGCAGTCAGGATCAAACTGAAAAATTGTATAAAGGTTGGTTAAAAGCTGTCGGACGTACTCGAGATTGGGCAGAAGATTAAGCTAAAATAGCCGGATATAATATGCCGTAAATAAAACAGGATTGATGAGCATGAGCTTGATACTACGCCAACAAAAAACCCTCGAATTAGTACGAGAGCGTGGTTATATTAGTATTGAAGAACTTGCTCAACATTTCGATGTTACACCTCAAACGATTCGTCGTGATATTAATCAATTAGCGGATGAAGGGCTTTTGCGCCGTTATCATGGCGGCGCTGCGCATGATTCAAGTGTTGAAAATACAGAATATACGATGCGTGTCGGGCATATGCTTGAGCAAAAAAGAACAATTGCTGAAGCTGTTGCTGCTGCCGTTCCAAATCACGCTTCTTTATTTATTAATATTGGCACCACAACCGAAGCGATTGCTCATGCACTACTGAATCACACGGGCTTAAAAGTCATTACTAATAACCTGAATGTTGCAAAGACCCTGAGCACAAAAGAGGATTTTGAAGTTCTGATTGCCAGTGGTCGTGTTCGTCCAGATGGTGGTGTCATTGGTCAAGCAACCGCTGATTTTTTCAAACAGTTTAAAGCAGATTATGCGCTTATCGGGATTAGTGGAATTGAAGAAGATGGCACATTGCTTGATTTTGATTTTCAGGAAGTGTGTGTCTCTCAAGAAATTCTTTCAAGTGCACGCCAAGTTTTTTTAGCCGCGGATAGCAGTAAATTTGGGCGTAATGCGATGATTCGATTAGGTTCACTTAAGCAAGTGGATTGTATTTTTACTGATCAACAGCCAAATGAGCAATTTATAAAAACCATCCGAGACTTAGATGTTGGTTTGATTGTTGCAAAATAAATATTCATTTTCGAAAAATTGTTACTTTTCTTGAGTTAATCAATTTAACTCAAGATATATTCAATAAAAATTATATTTTTCTTATAAATAAATGCGGTTACCGTGTTTCTGAACTGTTAGTTTCTCCATCGAATTTTACCATTTATCTAAAAGTGTCGATAGATTGGCATTTTTTGATCTATTTTTTATTGTTTATTTTCGATTTATATGTTTTAATTTTCATTATCGAAAAATAATGAAAAATTTGTGGTGATCTATGCAAACTTCTCCTCAGACAAATGAAAAAATCTATGACCTTGCGGTCATTGGTGGTGGTATCAATGGTGTTGGTATTGCGGCTGATGCTTCAGGACGCAGTTTATCGGTATTCTTGTGTGAAAAAGATGATTTAGCCAGTCATACTTCTTCAGCAAGCAGTAAGCTCATTCATGGTGGTTTACGTTATTTGGAACACAAAGAATTTCGTTTAGTACGTGAAGCGTTAGCTGAGCGTGAAGTGCTATTGGCTAAAGCTCCACATATTATTCGCCCAATGCGTTTTATTATGCCGCATCGCCCACATCTTCGCCCTGCATGGTTGATTCGCACGGGTTTGTTCTTCTATGACCATTTAGGTAAGCGTGAGAAATTATTGGGTTCAAATAATGTCTATTTTAAAGAAGATAGCCCTTTAAATTCTGCGATAACACGTGGTTTTGAATATTCTGACTGTGCTGTTGATGATGCTCGTTTGGTTGTACTTAATGCGATGCATGCCCGTGAAAAGGGTGCTGATATCGTAACTCGTACTCGTTGTTTGTCTGCACGAAGAGATGGGCAGTATTGGATTGTTGATTTAGAAAATGAAAATTGTCAATACCAAATTAAAGCAAAGGCACTGGTCAATGCTGCTGGCCCTTGGGTCGCAAAATTCATCAAACAAGATTTAGAGCTCAAATCACCTTATGGTATTCGCTTGATTCAAGGTAGTCATATCATTGTACCGAAACTGTATGAAGGTGATAAAGCATTTATTATGCAAAATGATGACCGCCGTATTGTCTTCGCAATTCCTTATTTAGATCAATACACCATGATTGGAACTACGGATCGTGAATACCAAGGTGATCCTGCGCAAGTGCAAATTACTCAAGCAGAAACAGACTATTTGCTTGAAGTGAGCAATGCACATTTCAAAAAACAGCTTACTCAAGCGGATGTTATTTGGACATTTGCTGGGGTACGTCCACTCTGTGATGATGAATCAGATAATCCTTCTGCAATTACGCGTGACTATACTTTGGCTTTGTCCAAAGGTGAGGTGGGGCAGGCCCCATTACTTTCCGTATTCGGTGGAAAGTTAACAACTTATCGAAAATTAGCTGAGTCAGCTATGCAGCAGTTAAAAGCATTCTTCCCTGAAATGAAGGGGAGTTGGACTGCAACAGAAGCTTTACCTGGTGGCGAAAATATGGAGTCTGTTGAACAGTTGATGCGAGAAATTCGTGCACAAATCACTGATGCATCAGAAGCTTTAGTTAAGCGTTGGGCATCAGCTTATGGTTCACGTATTTGGAATATTTTAGGCGAGAAAAGTTCAGTTGAGCAACTTGGACAGCACTTTGGACAAGGTTTGTATGCGCGTGAAGTGGATTATTTATGTACTGCTGAATGGGTAACAACCAGTCAGGATGTATTATGGAGACGTTCTAAACTAGGACTTAGCTTCACGCAAAAAGAAACAGAAGCTTTGGATGCTTATCTGATTGCAAAAACTCATAGCAACGAAGCTGCTTAAAAAGCGCTATAGCAGTATCTAAGCGCTGTCTTTAAAAAAGCCCTTTATCTAAATAACCTGAGTTCGGCGAACTCAGGTTATTTACTGATAGATGTGCAGGGGGCTTTGGGGGATGCGAATATTGTCATTTATTCGATGCATTGATGATTTAAATCATTTATTAATTGATGCTTGATTTTAGAGTGTTTTGATGAAAACCGTACGTGGGCAAATTGCTCATTTGGTTAGTGGCTGAGTAGAGTTATCGTCGTAACAGTTCATTGCATGCAAATTGCGTAGGTTTAAATAGACACGAAGCATCCATTTAACGCCTGAATTAGGTGCCGCTTTCGACATTACTAAGCACCGCTGATTTCACGATTTCTGAGTAAAGTGATATAACAAAATCATCAGTTAGTAACGAAACAAGCTCATCGTAGGCTAGCTTTGTATACTTTTTTATCTCTATTTCCTTCGTCATAGAGTGTGTATTCGTTATCTTGTTTAAAGATAAAGAAAAGAAACGGACTAGCAGGATTTTTTCATCTAGGACGATAACAATAGACTTTCTATCATCGTATGCATGCACAAGCCAATTAGTACCACCATATGTTTTATTTAATGAGCCAATTGAGTCGGCTCTGGAGTGCCTTGTTAGGGGGTATTACAGGCTAAACATTTGCAGGACTTTGTTAAGACGCCTCTCATAAGCCTGATCATTTTTGCAATTGGTAGCCAGTTGGTGACAGAACGTTTTTAATGCTTCAAGGAACACCAAATAAATGTCTTCTATATGAACTGGAATATGTTTACACCGTCTATTAAAGGCGTTGTGGATGCAAATAACTTGGCTTGTGGCGATTCTTTGGCGCCAGCGTAATACTGTAATTCTTTTGCATTATTGTTGTTGGATAGATCAGATTGGGATGTGAAGGTGTGAAGCACTGCACAGCGCGCCGCCCAAAAATCTAACTCGTTAAAGTTAATGCGAGGGTCGCCAAGCATGTATTTTTTTACCCAATTCTTGAATGAATCGCCTGTTGCTTTAATTTGTGATGGCGGTGCGTCTAGTAGCCCCATTGCATCTATGCACGAATAGAGCAAAACCAGCATTTGCCCATATAGCTTTGCGCCGTAAAGAAGGTTTAAACCATGTAAACTGTTGCTAAGGTATTTTTCGATTCTGCTATCTATTTCGAGTGACATGAGTCTGCTTTGCCCCTAACTATTCTTATGCGGTAGTGGTGATACATAAGATTCCAAATTCTGCTGCATAAGATGCCTATTTAATGAAGTATTAAACAAAATAATATTGATTTATTTTGACTTAAAACCATCATTAAATCATAAAAATAACAAGGATAATAACATGTCAGTTCATTAGCCTAAATTACTTGATTTAGTTAGGCGGCATATCCGTTATAAGCATATTAGTTATAGGGTTGGGTGGGTCTGTTATTTAAGGTATTTCTAGTCGTGGTGAAACCAAGGTTTTCGATTTTCTGACATGTCACTACGTTGATGGTTTGTGGCGTTTCTTTGGTTGGGGTGTTTAATTTTGCACCACAATTGTTTTAGTAACTACTTATAAATGTGTTGCGCATCGTTACGGAATCCGCCAAATAAAAAGGCCACCGAAGTGACCTTTTAAATCTCCCTGAACCCCTCTTTAATCAAGAGGGAAACTAGAGTGATTAAGCAGATTTAACAGCTGCTAATAATTCATTTTGACGATCTTTAAGTGCTTGCGGTAAGCGGTCACCAAGTTTAGTAAATAACTCAGTATGGCTTTCAAGCTCTTTGATCCATTGGTCTTTGTCTTGTGCTGTAACAGTTTCGAATTGTTCTTTAGAGAAGTCGATACCTGTCCAGTTCAACTGTTCGTAAGTTGGAACATAACCAATTGGTGTTTCAGTCGCTTCAGCACGACCTTCACAACGATCAATAATCCACTCAAGAACACGCATGTTTTGACCGAAACCAGGCCATACGAAGTTGCCTTCAGCATCACGACGGAACCAGTTTACATTGAAGATTTTTGGTAATTTGTTACCAGCAGCTTCTGCTTTAGCGCCAACTTCTTGACCAAGTTGTAACCAGTGACCGAAGTAATCAGCCATGTTATAACCAGCGAAAGGAAGCATTGCAAATGGGTCACGGCGAACAATACCTTGTTGACCAACAGCAGCAGCAGTTGTTTCTGAACCCATTGTTGCAGCTTTATAAACGCCATCAACCCAGTCAAAAGCTTCAGTTACTAAAGGTACTGTATCTGCACGACGACCACCGAAGATGAATGCAGAGATTGGTACACCTGCTGGATTTTCCCAGTCAGCATCAATAGAAGGGCATTGACCAGCTGAAACTGTAAAGCGAGCATTTGGATGAGCCGCTTTTTCACCTTCAACGTGAGGCTGACCTTTCCAGTTGGTTAAGTTTGCTGGAACTTCTTTAGAAAGACCTTCCCACCAAATTTCACCGTTATCTGTTACAGCAACGTTGGTATAGATAACATCTTTAGTTAATGTCGCCATACAGTTCGGGTTAGTTTTGGTATTTGTACCAGGTGCAACACCGAAGAAACCCGCTTCTGGATTGATTGCATATAAACGACCATCTTCACCTGGTTTGATCCAAGCAATATCGTCACCTACAGTTTCAATCTTCCAACCTTCATAACCTGCTGGTGGAATCAACATAGCAAAGTTGGTTTTACCACACGCAGAAGGGAATGCCGCAGCGATGTAGTGTTTTTCACCTTGTGGATTGGTTACGCCTAAAATAAGCATGTGCTCAGCTAACCAACCTTGCTCACGACCCATTGCAGAAGCAATACGTAAAGCTAGGCATTTTTTACCAAGTAAAGCATTACCACCATAACCAGAACCGTAAGACCAGATTTCACGAGTTTCTGGGTAATGAACAATGTATTTTTCATTGTTACATGGCCAAGCGACATCTTTTTGACCATCTTTCAATGGAGCAGCAACCGTATGAACACATGGGATAAACTCACCATCTGTACCTAATACGTCATAAACTGCTTTGCCCATACGCGCCATTTTTGTCATGCTGACAGCAACGTAAGGTGAATCTGTTAATTCGATACCGATGTGTGCAATATGGCTTCCTAAAGGACCCATAGAGAAAGGAACGACGTACATGGTACGACCTTCCATTGCGCCATCAAATAAGCCGTTTAATTTCGCACGCATTTCAGCAGGCGCAACCCAGTTGTTTGTTGCACCAGCATCTTCTTGATTTTCAGAGCAGATATATGTGCGATCTTCAACACGAGCAACATCAGAAGGGTCAGAATTTGCAAGATAAGAACCAGGATGTTTTTCTTGGTTAAGTTGTTGCATGGTGCCGTTAGCGATCATCAAGTCGATCAGACGTTGATATTCTTCCGCGCTTCCGTCACACCATTCGATTTTTGCTGGTTTGGTTAATTTTGCAATTTCTTCCACCCATGCAATAAGCTTAGGGTGACGAACGAATTCTGGTGCGTTCACTTGGGTCATGGTGATGCCTTTTTAAAGTGTGTACGACGTACAATTCTATTCATTGGATGACAATGAAAATAGATGAAGTAAAAAAAGTGGCTGTATTAAAGCATAAAATCGTAAAAAAAATAAGACTACCGTGCTTAATAGAGTCTTAATCTAAGAGTGTATATTTATGGGTAACGTATTGTTTTTGCTTAAATTGAGTATTTTTTGGTTCTATATGTAATTTTTTTATGTGTATTATTTTTATTTTAAATTATTATTAAAAACAATTAGATAGATTTGTTTATTTTTTTTGAGAATTATTATTGATAAATTGAATAATGCTCATCCAAAATTTACATAAACAAACTTTTAATTGTTGATTTTATAAACAAAAATACTGGTGATTTATCTTTAAGGCTGTTAGGTATGATTCAGAATTTACGGCCCTTGTCCATAATTTACAATCAAAAATCTGGCTTTCATGCAGCACAGCAAGAAGACCAGTATGAAGCTCTTATGGCTTTTTGGAGTCAGAAAGGATTTGAAATTCAGGTGTTTGAATTAAATTCGCACATGAATTTTGATGAAATGATGAATAATGTTTTATCTCGACATCAACAGGAACATGCGCGTGGGGTAGTTGTTGCTGCAGGTGGTGATGGTACATTAAATGCCGTAGCAAAAAAGTTAATGCATACCAATATTCCAATGGGAATAATGCCCTTAGGTACGTTTAATTATGTTGCACGTGCTTTAGATATTCCGATTGATGTGGCTCTAGCAGCAGAAGTAATCGCAGTGGGTCAACCGCGCGAAGTTCATGTTGCAACGATTAATGATCAAATTTATTTGAACAATGCCAGTTTAGGTTTGTATCCTTTATTCATTAAGAAGCGTGAACTTTATAACCAGTATTTAGGGCGCTTTCCATTACATGCTTATACTTCGGCATTAGATGTGCTACTGCGCGAACATAAATCATTAAAACTCGCACTCACGGTTGATGGGAAAAAATATCCTGTAGTTACTCCGTTAATATTCTTTGGTAATAATCAGTTGCAATTAGAGGATATGAAATTAAGAGTTGCAGAATGTGCTGCAAAAGGCAAGTTAGCTGGAGTTGTTGTTGCTAAAAGTGACCGAATCATTTTATTAAAAATGCTATGGAAACTTGTTCAAGGGGAAATCGATCAAGCATCGGACGTCTATTCTTTTTGTGCCGAACAAATACAGGTTGACTGTAAAAAGGCCAAACTTACTGTTGCAGTCGATGGGGAATTAGTGGATATGCAACCACCTTTAAAATTCTCAGTAAAAAAATCAGCCTTGAAAGTGATGGTTCCAAATGTTGTTACACCTATCTGATCTACATTTTGGTACTGAACGTGAAGAATGTATTCAAGCGATACGACTGTTTTGCCAACAAAAACGCCCAGAGGCAATTGTAATCAGTGGCGATTTAACCCAGCGTGCGCGTTTCAAGCAATTTTATGATTGCCGTCAGTTTTTAGATTCTTTACATATCCCATATCTTGTTGTGCCAGGTAATCATGATATTCCGCTTTATCATGTCTGGAAACGCTTCTTCTCTCCATTTGTACGTTACCAAGCGTTTTTTGGCCGTTTAGAGTCTACTTTAGAAACGGAGCATTTTTATATTGTTGGCATGAATAGTATTCGTCGGAGATACCATACCCGAGGGCATATTTCTCTTGAGCAAATTCATGAAACGGATACCAAGCTGAAAAATGCACCCACAAATAAAATAAAATTGGTCACTTTCCATCAGCCTTTTTATACCTTCCCAAATGAGCATGGAGATAAGGATTGTCCTGTGCTTGCTAAAATTGCATTAGAACGTTGGGGTGAGACAGGGTTGTTTGGTTTATTACATGGGCATCTACACAAAGTTGCTGTTCATGATTTAAATCAAATTTTTCAATTGGGATTCAACCATCCTATTTTAGATATTCATGCTGGAACAGCAACTTCAAATCGTTTGCGTTTTGGGTTTTCAAATAGTTTTAACGTGATTTTAGATGACGGAACAATTGAGCATTATTGGTTTGATGAAAAACAGAAAATCTTTCTTCGATCATGAAATGCTGCTTAATTCGGCAAGATCATGTGATTGTGTTGAAAAAAACATCTTTAAATAGATTTTTTTTTAATTTCCCCCTTGAAGCCATTTTTTTTAACCCCACAAAAGTGGCATATCAAATTTTGTTATGGCGCTTTTGTCTTGTCATAACAATTTATCAAAAAAGACTAAGTCTGATGGAGTTAAATATGAGCAACATTCGTCCATTACATGATCGTGTTGTGATTCGTCGCGTAGAAGAAGAAACTAAAACGGCTGGTGGTATTTTACTTCCAGGTTCTGCTGCTGAGAAACCTTCTCAAGGTGAAATCATTGCAGTGGGTAATGGTCAGATCACTGACAATGGCGTTCGTGCTTTAGACGTTAAAGTTGGTGACAAAGTATTGTTCGGTACTTATGCAGGTACAACAGTAAAAGTAAGTGGTGAAGAACTCTTAATTATGAAAGAGTCGGACATCTTAGCTGTGCTTGAAGGCTAACTCGACACATAACTCAAATTTATTTTCAGATTCAGTATTTAAAAAGATTCGGAGTTTAACATGTCAGCTAAAGACGTAAAATTTGGTGATTCAGCTCGCTCAAAAATGATCGCAGGCGTTAACGTGCTTGCAGATGCAGTAAAAGTAACTTTAGGTCCTAAAGGCCGTAATGTTGTCATCGACCGTTCTTTCGGTGCACCACACATTACTAAAGATGGTGTAACAGTTGCGAAAGAAATTTCTTTAAAAGACAAGTTTGAAAACATGGGTGCTCAACTTGTTCGTGAAGTTTCTTCTAAAACCAACGACATCGCGGGTGACGGTACAACAACGGCAACTGTACTTGCTCAAGCAATTTTAAATGAAGGGATCAAATCTGTAACTGCAGGTATGAACCCAATGGATTTAAAACGTGGTATCGATATCGCAGTAAAAACGGTTGTTGAAAATATCCGTACCAATGCAAAACCTGCTGATGATTTCAAAGCAATTGAACAAGTGGGTTCAATCTCTGCAAACTCTGACACAACTGTTGGTAAGTTGATTGCGCAAGCAATGGAAAAAGTAGGTAAAGAAGGTGTTATCACTGTAGAAGAAGGTTCTGGCTTCGAAGATGCTTTAGACGTTGTAGAAGGTATGCAGTTCGACCGTGGTTATATCTCTCCATACTTCGCGAACAAGCAAGATACTTTAACTGCTGAACTTGAAAATCCGTTCATTCTTCTTGTAGATAAAAAAATCAGCAATATCCGTGAATTAATCACGGTATTAGAAGCTGTTGCTAAAACAGGTAAACCACTTCTTATCATCGCTGAAGATGTTGAAGGCGAAGCGCTTGCTACACTTGTTGTAAACAACATGCGCGGTATTATCAAAGTATGTGCGGTTAAAGCACCTGGTTTTGGTGACCGTCGTAAAGCAATGCTTCAAGACATCGCGATCTTGACTGGCGCGACTGTTATTTCTGAAGAAGTCGGCATGTCTTTAGAGCAAGCTTCTCTTCAAGATTTAGGTACTGCACACAAAATCACTGTATCTAAAGAAAATACTGTGATTGTTGATGGCGCGGGTAATGCTGCACAAATCGCGGAACGTGTTCAACAGATTCGTGCGCAAATCGAAGAATCTACGTCTGAATATGACAAAGAAAAACTTCAAGAACGCGTTGCTAAATTAGCTGGCGGTGTTGCAGTTATCAAAATTGGTGCAGCAACTGAAGTTGAAATGAAAGAGAAGAAAGATCGTGTTGACGATGCACTTCATGCAACGCGCGCAGCAGTTGAAGAAGGTGTTGTAGCAGGTGGTGGTGTTGCACTGGTACGTGCTGTAAACGTATTGGATGGCTTAAAAGGTGCAAACGAAGATCAAACTGCGGGTATCAACATTTTACGCCGTGCGATTGAAGCGCCACTTCGTCAAATCGTTTCGAATGCTGGTGATGAGCCATCAGTTGTCATCAATGCAGTTAAAGCGGGTGAAGGTAACTTTGGCTATAACGCTGCAACTGGTGAATATGGCGATATGTTGGAAATGGGTATTCTAGACCCAGCTAAAGTAACGCGTTCTGCACTTGAGCACGCAGCTTCTGTTGCTGGTTTAATGTTGACTACAGAATGTATGATCACTGATATCCCAGAAGATAAACCAGCTGCTCCAGATATGGGCGGAATGGGTGGTATGGGCGGAATGATGTAAACCGCTTGTGTATAGTTTAAGTTATTGTAATTTAATGTAATTTAAGCTATTTATATTTAACTTACTCATGATGTTACTCACATATGAGTTTGTTACAAAAAAGGTCACAAATTTTATTTGTGACCTTTTTAATTATATAAACCTTAAATCTCTTAAAAAAGAAGTCATCTTATTAGATAAGAATTTAACTCTTGAATGAATGAATGAAAATATTGAAAAAACGCCTGAGAAAAATCAGGCGTTTTTGACTTAGAGCAACATCTATTTCATTCTGACGTAAGTATGGAGTTTTCCTCATTTAGAATACAGGTAAGGACATAGCTATTAAGCCAGAAGTTTTTACGTCCATCCTTTATTGGTCTCTTCACGCGACCAGTTTTAATTCGATCATATAGTTCTTTTTCGGATATATTCATTCTTAATGCAAATTCAGCAGTCGATACGCGTCGCTCTGTATTTGTAAGGTCTATAGATTTAATCATTAGATTTTCTCCATTTGTATAGGTTGAAAAGATAAACTCTTAAAATGAAGATTATCAAATTAATAAAATAAAAGATGAGATATATGTAAAAAATCAAAAAAAATACTTATTTTTTTATTATATCAGTAAATAATCTTTTGTTAGTTATAGATGATAACAACGTTAGCTACTTAGCTCATTTATTTTAAATGAGCTAACGTATACTACTTTTTCTTTTAATCTATGGATTTGTTATAAAAAGGATTCTTGGGGTCGGATAAAATAGAATTTTTCTTGTCGTTAAAGTTTCTACCTTGCTCTGAAAATTTAAATTGTTCAATTTCGGACTTTGAAAACAATTCTTTTCTAAAATAATCTTTAGTTTGATAAAACTCGATCATTTTAAGTGTATTCTCAAGATAATTCATTTCAATATTTTGTGATTTAAAAAATGATATAAGCACACTTCCAAGAAAAAATTTCTCATGATTCTCTTGCTTTCGATCTTTTATCTTTTGTTTTACTTGTCTGTAAGAACTATGAAATGAATTTTTGATTTCATCATGTGCTTTTTGTTTTATTAAATCAGGAACTCTTCGATTGTAGTTTCTTAGCATTTTTAATGCTATTTTTAATCTTTCATCAGTCTGAGAAGAAGGATCTTCATATCCACTAAAAAAAACGATATCATTTTCAATATCAGAACGATCACCCTTTGCGATTGTGCAGATGGAGTCCATTAATTCTGCTAATCTGTTTAATTCCAAAATTTTGTGATATTTATTTTTTAATTTTCTTGTGTCTTCTTCTGTAAATTGATTTACAGTTTTCGATTGAATTAATTGTAGTATTAACTCATCTGAATGAGTACGTTTAGCTATCTGTTTTAAGTGTTTTTCGACTCTTAAAGTTATTTCATTCACTGTTAATTTCACTCTAGCCATTTTAAACCATATTTAATTAAGAAAATGTTGGTATATCACAGAGTCTTAAAAAAAATCGTCATATGTTGAGTTTTTCAAAAAAAATACTCTTCTGTTAGTTTTAACTGTTAATTTTTGGCTGTTAATGGTGGGACAGATAAAAAATCTTTTTTGCGAATGCAAAAAAGATTTTTTATATCTCGTTTCCGTGTCTTTTAAATTTCGCTTCGCTCGCTTTAAAAGACACTTCTACTCGTGCTGCGCAGCACTTTTAGTTTTAAGCAATTGATTATTATATAATTTATGCGTTACTTATGTTTTAGATTTACTGTTACTACATACAAATAAAACACACAACTAAGTTATTGTTTTTATTATATAAATTTAAATTATGGGAGTGAAGTTGCTCATGCGTTTTAATTGAAAAATATTTTTTTTCATTTTTCTTCACGAAACGAAGCATGAATTTTTAAAATTTTGTAGGATCCGATATTCCAGTTAAATTAATATCGGAAGTAAAAATGTATTATTTTCATTTAAGTCACAACGTTAAAGATGACAGTCAAATAAAATTGAGTGATGGTGATTCAAAGTGTAGACTCTCAAAAAGTGCATATCACTATATTACGCGTACTTTATATTTTTCAAAGCATAAAAGTGAGATTGAAGAACTTGAATATTGTGCGTCTTATAATATGCCGATTTGGTCTGAAAATAATCCTGAAAAGTTTTGGTATGCAGCAGATCAATATACAAGTGAGACTAGACGAACCTCATCACATATTACAATCGCTTTGCCCAAAGAACTGGATAGAAATAAACGTATCGAATTATCTGAGAGACTGATGTATGAGTTTTGTGGTCAATATAAAATGCCATCAACAATCGCAATTCATAATCATGTGTCTGCGCTCGATGGACAGTCTGAACAGCCACATTTGCATTTATTATTTTCAGAAAAAAGTATGTTGGATAATATTCAACGTTCCCCAGAGCAGTTCTTTAAGCAATATCGTCAAAAAAATCCTGAAAAAGGAGGTGCATTAAAAATCACGGCTGATGTGCTTGGATTTGGTCGTAATATATTATTTCACTACCGAACACAAACTGAAAAAATAATAAATGAATTTTTAGAAAAATATGCACCCACAAAAATTATAGAAATTCATGGTATGGAAATCGAAGTGAGCAGTGCAGTATCGTGCTTATCTAATGAAGATTATAATAAAAAACATGGAACCAATTTAAAAACAGTCCCACAAATTCCAAGGTCATTACTCTATAGCACTGATCCTGAAGATCAAGACAAGGTAGCAGAATATAGAAAGAACATTCGGAAAATTCGTCAAAATAATCTGTATGAACTTTATAAAAAAGAGTATGAGCTAGCGTTGGCTAAAAAACGTGAACAGGAAAACCAGAATAAGCCACAACTTGATCAATCTAAAAAATTTGATTTTGACTTCTAATATCCTCATTAATAAACCGAAGATGATGACTGCTCACAAGCAAGCTCAATGGAATGTATTATTCCTCCTTCAGCCTTTAATTAAATCAGTTGATCTGTCTATATACTTTCTATGGACGGATCAACTGAATTGGTATTAGCGCAATTTGATCTATTTCTTAAAATAGTTTTCCATCTGCAATTGTTCAAGCGTGTGCCATTGATAACGCTCATGTCCTGAAAAATTTTGTTTGATATATACAATGTGTTGAAGAATTCGCTTCTGATACTTTAACAGTTGTTGAATACGGTGATCATCATAAGCAATATCTACCCGTTGTTGCCTCAGTGCTTGATAAAAGCAGCGGTAGCCCATATCCATATTTTTTAATATTTCCTTGGATGCCGCAGGGTGGAGTGGTTGGCTTAATCCTTTTACTGAATAAGATTCACGCGTGACAAAGTCAGGGCGTATACGGGATTCCTTTGCTACTTTCAATGTTGGTGCAAATGTATTTGATTTAACCTTGATATTTTGAAATGCATGTTGAATTGAATTGATTAGTGCACTCGGTTGAACAGTATGTGCTGGTGCTGACTTTTGTAATCTTGGTGCAGCGACTGGAGCAGAAATGGATGATTTCACTTTAGCCTGATGATCTGGTTGACTGTCGACTTTGATGAATTGTTTGAGTTTCTTATAGTTAATCGTATAGAAATTGGTTTGTAGCCATTTATTCTGTGCCAATTTTTCAATCACAAGAATTCCAGCTTGCTTTAACTTTGCTACGATTCTTTTAATCGTTGAGATGCTATATACACCGAGCGTGGTTTGCCACTGTTCATAACTATGGAACCAATACTTTTTTCCATTAAAGGTTTTTCCTTCGTTATTTTCTAAAAAGTAATGCAGCTTCTGTAAAAAATTGGCGGCAGCCACGCCAAACGCTTTTGCAAGCGTTGGCGAAGCAATCAGAGGATAGTCTCCAGAAATCAGGAGGTTATTATTCTTATTGGTCTTGGACATGATTCGCCCCACGTAGAACACGTTGTGCACGTTCAATCATCTTGTGACGTTGATGTGTACGAAATGCCCAGAGCGACGATAAATTGTTATTTTGATTGAGCTTTGCAACTTCAAGAATTTGTTCATCAGTCATTTCATGCATACATTCACGAATGATTTGATGTGCTTGTTCAAGTTCTTTGAGCAAGGAGTTTGCAGTATCAACAGCAATATAAAGATTGGCGAGTGTCTGACGCTGAGGATTTGAAATAGATTTGCCAAGTTCAACAATCAGTTGACCAGCTTGTTTTTTAGGTGTGCAAGTGTTTGCACCATGAAGAATTGCGTTCATAGCAGTAATCCTAGATAAGTTTAATTACTTACCGCCATCATTTTCCTACGATGATGGTGGCAGCTTAACAGGAGTAGGAAATACTGAATCTAGGCTCAGCCAACCTTACGGTTGTCCTGTCAAACTGCCATAACGACTGCTAAACAGTAGACAAAAAAATAGCCGCAAGTGCGACATTTATTTGCACCTAGATAATATCAGGTTTCCTACGCCTGAACACAGATTTTGCTGTGTAGAGTTAGCTTAACTGGGTATCGCTTGAGCTGTCAACTCTGTGATTGGATCTTTTTACATATCTTAACATTAAATAATTCATTGATTCTGCTGGAGATATTTTAAATTTCTGACGGCTGGGAATATTGTTTTGAACAGTACTTGCGGACGGCTGTATAGACTAATATTTAATTTTTAGCTCTCAATGATTCTGTAAAAAATAAGAAATCATCAAATCTAAGGTGATTCGCTAAAAGAATGAGTTAAATAAATCATCGATTGTTCAGGGCTTCAACTACCGTTAAGACTTTCTCTAAGCCTTTTCTGTTCTGAATTTGCTGAATCGGGACACCATCGGTTGCGGTATTGAATGCATTCATAAAATAATCAATCCATTCAGAATCACCGCCCGTGAGTGCTGATAAGCTTTGATAAAGACGAATCAGTAATAATCCAGCTTCACCTTGTGCAGATGCGGGTTCTAATACAGCTGAGAATTCGATTTGGTTCATCGACATGAGATCGAGACCCATCACAGTAGCCAGTTGAGTATTACTAAGACCGAGTAAATCCGCAGTTTTCAATACGGCTTCTGCTAAAACTGTTGCTGTACTAACAGAGTTCATTCAATCGACCCGCTGAGCTTTGCTGATTATTTATTCTATCCCATTTAATAGGCTATTTCTGAAGGTGCGTGAGCTTCAGTTTGATCGCTTTAAATCAGCCTGAGTAAATCGCAATCTTCTCATTAACAGCTCATTAGGCATTCATTCATCTCAATGCGTTGAATGTAAAAGCTGAGCCGCGCCTGATTTAATTCTTTATTTTATTGTTTTATTTTAATAGAGAACAACAGTCCATTTTAGCCTCATCCATCAAAGCAAAATGAGCCGATCGATCGGAGTAATTTGACCTTATGGGAAAAATCAAAGACTTAATGCGATTATATGAGGCGAATCTAATTGTATAGATTTTAGTGCTTTGTAAAATTGACTAAAGCGCTGGATAAAATTAATATGGGCTCGCTGGCCTACATTGCCAGTCGGTTTTAGCAGACCGTTGATCCAGCACAGAGAATAGCCTGCCTATTTTTTGTGGACCTTCTCGTCCCCCTTTTTATCTTTATGGTAGGACAGAAGGGGGACACCTTCGGGTGTGCTGGTTCCTTGGATCCCAGTCTGCTAACCCTCTTTTGTTCTGCCACCATTATTTAGCAGTGATATGGCAGAACTTCTTAAGATTCAAGGAGCTTCTCATGCTGTACCAATTTTTTCTAATTTGCGACTCACCCCATGTTCAACCTTGTTGTGCTTTGCAACGAGGGCGATACGGCTAATTTTTATTATTCGTCTGTATTCAAACAATATTTTTACAAGAACAATCCAACGGTGGATGGCTAAGTCACGCCTATAAAAAATAAACCTTTTTATATCTGCTGGTGATTGTGCATTGCATTGAACATGCGGAAAACAACCATGACTGAATTAAGCAAACCCAAAATCATACCCATTGAACACCGCCCACAAAAATCTAAGCTCTTTATAAAATGTGTGGTCTTACCCATCGTGATCTTTCTCATCGTTGCCAAAATCTTCTCTTTTGGTGCTTTCGGTTACATCTTCTTTGGCTTTGACCTGTTCTGGTTTGTGATCCTTTACTACCTTTATGAATATGGAAATACCTACTTTGACGGGATGACTGAACAACTCAAGCGTCAAGGAGAAAGCTTTAACTACCAAAACCGTGGTGTCTGGATTAACAGCCAAGATAAAACCATTATTCTGTTTGATCAGCCAGATCAACGCCTCGTCAAATATCCCTTTGATTACATCACTTCCGTTGGACACTACAACTTAGTTGAAGATAACTTTAGAACCACGACCACTGTGATCAGCAATCCAATGATGGGAACGCATGTCAATCAACAGGTTCATCGCACACCGATGAAACGAGAGTTTCAAGTCAATATCGGTACACGAGATCCATTCAAACCGAATTACAGCCTAAAAGTACTATTTCCTTGGCATAGTCCACAAATGGCCAGTGAAATCCGTCAATTATTATCGGCTGATCATTATCAATAACAACAATATAAAAATTTAAGGCAGTCAATCATGATGATTTCAAAATCGTTCATGCCATCAGTTCTAATGATGGCAATCAGTACAGCAATGGTCGGGTGTGGTGGTGGTTCGGGTGGAGATTCAAGTTCATCCAATGGCGGTGGAACGGATAATCCAGATAATGGCAATCCAATCCCTAAGCCCGTGACCTGTGTTGAAAGCCAATATCTGGAAGAGGGTGTATGTAAAAACAAGGTAGTGCAGAATATTCAGTCACTACCATTCAGTACGCTGATTCAAGGTCAACGCTATCCATTATCGCTGCAAACAGATCAAGGTCTAGTAGTAACGTTTAGCAGTAACACACCCAACATCTGTAGTGTAAGTGGCGGTGAACTTAAAGCGCATAAAGTCGGTCAGTGTAATCTGGTATTGACACAGGCAGGGACGGCAAAAGTTCTAGCACTGAATAGCAGCATGACCGTCAATGTGAGTTGTGCGGCTGAGCAATATCTAGAAAATAATGTGTGCGTGAATAAGCTCAAGCAAACCATTACCCCACTAAAAATCAAATATATCCTGACGGAGAGTGTGTATTCACTGGATACGGAATCCAGTGCCAAACTACCTGTCACGATTAGCAGCCTTTCTTCATCAACCTGTACCTATAGTCAGGGGGAACTCAAAGGGATTGGTGCAGGGTTATGTACCCTTAAACTTACTCAAGAGGGGGATGCTAAAACACTGGCAGCAGAGAGTAAAACCATCAGCTTTGATGTGTTTAAAGCTTCATCTATGGGTGATGCACCCGATATCAATAACTGTTATGCAGGTAAGCTCAGAGCAAAGTTTAGAAATGAGTTTTTACATGAGCTCAATACGGTTCGTGCCTTGCATGGGTTGCCAAGTATTACATACGATTATGCCCATGAAGATGAGATGATGCAGACTGCCCTGATTCTTGCGGCAAACAACATCTTGACTCATTACCCTGAAGCGACCACAAACTGCTATTCAGATATTGGTGCAGTGGGTGCAAAAACCAGTAGTTTGGAAATGGGGGTAAGACAGAATAAATATGACTATTCACCTGCCGAAAGCATTACAAATATGGTGCATGACAAATTAAATCTGTTTGCAGGAGATGTGGGGCATCGCCTCTGGATGCTGAATCCTTTCTTACAAAAATCGGCGTATGGTTCAGTTAATGCGCCATCATTTAAAGATACCCGATTCCCTTATGTGGTCGGTACGTCCTACAAAGTGGTTTATCCCTTCGACAATCCAACCGCTGCACCACTCGGTGTGATTGCCTATCCCTACCACAACTATCCAGCCAAATATTATATGGCGGGTTCAATTCTCTCGATTTCAGTTTTAACCGATCAAAAGAATTTCTTTGCCAATCGAAATGTGGATTACGCCAAAGCCACTGTTGTTGTCACTGAACGAAGTAGTGGAGCTAAACAGAAGATCAGCAATATACGCTATGAAAATATCGGAGTTCCTAACCATATCCAATTTAACTTCGACGATTTGAAACTGAATGTGATCTACGACGTCAAACTCAGCAATGTCTTGGTGAATGGTCAGCCTAAAGAATATTCCTACTGGTTTAATGTGAATGATCGTTAATCGAAAATAAGGACAACAACAAAATGGCACGTAAGATTCAAAAAATTCTCGTCACGAGTAAAAGAGATACTTCTGATCTGAATGACATGATTACTTTTATCAGCCTTTATGACAATCCAGTCAATTTCTCACAGCACATCTTACAGTGTGGCTCTATTGACAATGTGTTTTAACCTCCAAATAAATAAAGAGTCATATCAAATGAAAAAATTAATATTCGCAGGACTATGTGTAAGCCTTTCAACATTAGCTAGTGCAGGCGTAAAAGAAAGCTTAGTTGGTAAACGACTAGTCTTAGATTTACCCGATGTAGAATGTGCAGGCTTGTCTTTTGCCAAGAATGGAAAAGATGCTGCAATGTATGCAGAAATAGGGCAATGTCAAGATCCATTACCATTAAGAGTAAGATGGTTGGATGACAAGACTTTCATTTTGATTGAGAAAGTACGAACCAATGAAGTTTCTCCACCACGTACTTATTTATACCGAGTAAAAAGTTACCAGAAAAATGGTGTTGAATTGACGGATATCTCGACAGGCTGGGGAGATCATAAAGATACGATCATCAGTTATTATTTTAAATAAAGAGAAGGATTGGCAGCTTAGAGAATTCGTTAAAAACAATGGATCAACGATAAATTAAAGGTTTAAAACAATGAACTACTACGCAGAGGACCCCTTCTAGGTAATGTGACCTAGGAGGCAATATGAAAAAGCTGAAATTTCAGTACCTACAACCTGAAAATATTCATCCTAATGACGGTATACGAGAACGATACCCTCATCTGAGAAATGTGTATCATAAAAAGTTCAGCACACGTCAAGAGCGTAGTTTTTATTTTCTTCATTTGCTTGAATATAAGAACTATCCTTTAAAACTTCGTGTTGCACGAGGTACGGGCTTGCCTGAAGAATGGGATGATCTGCCAGCTTATGTCTATAAAGTTGCAAAAAGTTGGAAGCATAACTCTAGAATACGAAAGCAATATAAAAGTTAGAGGGGATGAAGATGTTCAATTGGTGAAACTATTGCGTGGAAATTTTGGTGTTTGTATAAGCTGATTAAATGGAACGCTATGTTGTACTGAAAACTAAAGTTTTGAGTTCTTACGATATAAATACAATGGGGGAAGCTGTTCACCTCAAGGGGCACTTGTTTTAAAACTTTAGCTGTGTAAAGCAACCACTCAATACATTGGTTATGTGATTTTGCACGAACTTTGTAATTTAGCCGAACATAACCAGAATGGGCTTTTCTATCAACATATGAGTCAGCCAGTACTTTCTATAAAGAATTGCTTCAAAAAACTTCTAAGAGTATGTTTGAGATAAATACAAAATTATGGACAGTAGATTTCAGTTTTAACCAGTGTTGATCAGTCAGGATTGTACGGAGCATAGCCAGAAGTAGATTTAGTTTGACGATTGAATTTTAGTTTCTCGCTATTTTTTACACAGTAAATGTCAACAGACTCTAATTTAGAGTAACTTGAATATAAACTTATGAACTGAATTGACTTACTCTGTGCTTGAAAATAAGAATAGAAAATAATAATGTAAGTCATTGATGATATTGATATATAAAAGAAATGGAATTACTTGATAATTACTATAATGAACTTTGTGACCTCATCTACAATATCCCTTTAGAAAAAAATGGCTGGTTCAATTTTTCAAAGAGGCTTTTAGATGTCTTGGATGTATCGTATGTACATATTCAAGCTATAGATTTCACTTATAATGTTCTTTCTTATAGTAATGGAGTTGGTATTTTTCCATTAGAAAATTATGTAGCTGCGGAATTAGATTATTTACGATACCCGATAGAAGCAGATCCTCGATGGGGCAGGTTCTTAGATCCTAATCGAAAAGGATGGTACCAATGTCACACGCACGTTACAGACGAATTAGTTCAAAAGTCTGATCTATATCAGAAAATCTTATTACCGATTGATTTAAGATATGTTGCTACCCATGAACTACTTTGGGACGAAAAGTTATGTGTTTTTTGGAGTATTAGTACATCTGAACAACGTCAACCATTAAATTCTCAAGAGTTGGAATTCTTAGATCGTCTTATACCACATTTGAAACGTATCATGTTGGTTAAACGCGAGTTATTTGAGTTTTCTGTAAAAAATATTGTTGGATATAATTTAATTGATAAGCTTAGCCAACCAATTATTTTGTTGAATTTGTCTGGTCAAATCGTCCATTATAATGAGGCTGCTGATCAACTGCTAAAAGACAATCATCATATACAATCTAAAGATAATAAATTAATTCTACATAGTGATGATCAAGTTAAATTATCAGATCATTTATATAAAATTGAAGAAATGTTCCGTTATAACCAACAACAGTTAAACTTTTGTAAAGATACTCTATTTTCAATATCAAATTCGGATTTAAAATTCACATTGAGTCTGTTGGCTTCTGAAAAGGAAATGTCATTTTTTGGTATTCGTCCACTCGTAATGCTTAGTTTTGAGAAAAATGCAGGTAAATTAACGAAAGATAAGAGATCAGCCCACTATCAGTTACTAAACGATGATCTAAAGGAAAAATATAAATTAACAAAACGAGAATTAGAGCTGTGCCATATGTTTGTAAATGGTATGAATTTAAAGCAAATTGAACAACAAATGGAACTTACACGTAGTTCAATACGTACCTACTTACGAAATATTTTTACGAAAACAGAATGTAATTCACAGGCCGAATTGATGCATTTTTTAATAGGATTAAGTTCTGATTTCTAATAGAAATAACTTTAATCCATACAAAGCTTAAATTTTTCTTAAAATATCCTCATATGAGGATAGGCATATTTTATATGACTCCATTAGAATAATAGTTAAAAATTAATAACTAATGGAAATAGTATGAAAAATTTTGCTCTGTATACAGCAGTGGTAAGTGCACTTTTGATGATGGGGTGCAATGATAATGATACTCAATCAAAAGACACAACCAACAATCCTGATCCTTCTCCAACACAAAATCATATTTCTGGAACAGTAGCAGCAGGCGCACCATTAATTGGTCAAGTTACTATTATTGATGCTAAAAATGAATCTAAAACTGTCGAGATAAGTGAAAGGGGCGAATACATTGTAGATGTAAATGGTATGCAAGCCCCATTTATACTCAAAGCTGAAGGGTATGCTTCAGGAGTATTACAAACCTTTTGTTCTATTGCATTGCATAGCGATATTAATGGAACAATAAATATCACACCTTACACCGATCTCATTGTAGCGAACGCAGTTGGTTTTAAGTCTGATAATTGTGAATATGAAGAATATGTTAAACAATCAGGCATTGAGAGACAGCTTTCAGCAGCAAATATTGTACTTGCGAATCGTTTACAAGAAGCACTTAAGCAAATAAATCTACCAACAGATATTGATTTTACTCGGGCACAATTTGTAGCAGATCACACAGGTATGGATGAGTTACTTGATGCAATTCAGGTAATTATTGACTCAGAGACACAAACAGCAGTCATTAAGGATGTTATTAATAACAATAAAGTATTCGATGATATAGCTAATCCAACAGATAATACCCCACTACCTATACCATTGCGTCAACTTAAAGAAGTTGGTACTGCTCTAAAAAGTATTTCCGCCCGATTGGCACTATTCTCATCCCATTTTGAAAATGGTTTGCCTCAGTCTGGACAGATTAAAAGTTATTTTGCTGCCGATGATAAATTTCTTCAGGCCGGACAAAGTTTGGATGAATTTTTAGATGATATTTTAAGTAACTCAGAAAATAAGGGACTGAAATTTAAATCGCCACGTTTGCTTAGTGTGAATGATGATAATGAGCTTACTGTACGAGTTCAAATTGCTGATAACAATATTGTTTACGGCTATGAGGATTTTGTCTTTGTCAAAGAGGGCACATTTTGGCAGAACAAGGGCAATCAACGTTATATTGATCAGGTACTTGAATCTGTTAATACAAGAACACTGACAAGTAAAAAGTTTCATATCTACACAGATAAAGATGGGAATCCTAAAGAAGTTTTTACTCGACAATTAGAAATAGGGGTTAGTGATGCTCCTTCAGAAGTTAAATCTATTGAGGTGACACATCCAGCTTTGAACCGTTCTATTATTTTAAGACCTGTAGGTGGATATATAGGTTGGGGAATTACTAAAGATGATGGCAGCGTAGAAGTTACAAGTTGGTTAAGTGAATGTAATCAACAAGCTGAAGGATCACCATGTATTAATTTTGGATTAGTCAAACCTGATAGTGAATTTACCTTTACTCCACGTGGAGAAAATGGTGCGACCACTTTACTTGATGAGCAAGGTCGAAATATTTTAAAGCCTTACACTATGAATTTAATGGCTATTCCTGTATCGAACAGCACGGCAGGAAGTAATAAAAATAACTGGTTCGCTTCGGTAAGTAGTATATCGCCTAGTGATCCTAAACAGCTGAGTAATGGAACACGAGTTACCGTCAATTTCGTACGTCCAACTGCAAAAGGGTATATTTTTGATTATATCAGTGCTGGTGTCGGTAGCCGTGGCTCAGATGATATTCGTCCTAAAAGTGGAAATACTGTTTCATTTTCATGGACTGGGGGTTCAGTAAATAGACCAGATGGCGGAAAAGATGCTGCGTTTTTTAATTTCTGGAGCAGAGGTGCAAACAATCGTACTTTTGTGACGAGAACATTCTTGAATGAAGACTAAGAAAAAAGTTTTGATACGTGCAAATGATGCTCTCTAATTGTAAGCCTTAGAGTATCAGTTTGATTCTTAGGTTTACGATTTTATTGAATTATACATTAGCTTATTTATGCAAGGAACCGATTATGACTGATTTTAACTATGAATGTAATTAGTTTGAATGGATTTTAACTTCTCATAACGTGACATTTCGTATTGGGAATACCTAGAAAATTTTTAATGAATGTATAGAAGTATATTTTATAAAGAGATGAAAAATGAAACGTCAAATTTTATTGAGCTTGATTATGTTGGTGACAACAAGCTTTGTATTTGCAGAGGGTATTTCTGAAGGTACAGGCCAAACTAAATCTGAAGCTTGTAGTAATGCAAAAGAGAAAATCCCATCGACAGAAAAAGCTTCAAGTGGGTGTTATTGTAATGAACCTGTATATCAAGATGGTCTTTGGAGTTGTAGATTAAATTATCAGTATAGAGGCTATTCTGATGATCGTCGTTCATATTCTAATGATCGTCGTTCATATTCTAACCCTAGCTATACACCATCATACGGTGGTTCATCAGGTCGTTTTACTCCTATTCCAGCACCTCAGCGTAACCCATATATTTTACAAGGTCAGCGTTAAATATATATTTTAAGACATTTATTCTGTAATAAATGTCTTGATTTAAATTCTTATCTTCAAAGTGTGTTCTATAAAGTTTGTTGTTGTAAATTTATAAATTAAGGAAATGTAAAATGATGAAATTAATCACTTTAATAATTGTGATTTCTGTTATAACTTTTCCTAAGTTGAGCTTGCAAAAGACTATACTTTAATAGTGGGTTTTAATGTTCCAGCTTTTTTAGGCATGATGAACGATTTAGAGTTACTAAATTATATATTGTTCCTTCTGGTGAAAATAGTTGGGGCATGAAATTCTTGATGGTGATGTAATAAATCTTGGAGAAACCATGAATATTACAAATAAAGAATCTGAAACTCCATATTTTGATGTAAAGGCTATTATTGTTGTTGATGGTTATGATGTAGAATGCTTGAGATATATTCATTCCAACCTAAATGCTGAGACAGAGAAAGTTAACTTTGAAAATGATTTTGAACAAGTAAATTGTAATTAATTAAGGTGATTATAATGAAAATTAAGACTTTGATGATATTAGGATTTTCAACAATATTAACTGCATGTAATACTCCTTATCATAAATTTAAACCAGTTGTTGAAATTGCACCTGTAAGCCCACCCTCACCAGTTTCAAATTCTATAGAAGTTATAGAAATAGAAGAGAAGTCTATAAATAAAAGTTTTAGTAATGGATCTCATTTAATCAATTTACCTATGACAAGAGATTTCATTTTAGGGAATGGACCAACTTTAGAATTAGAAAAGGGCGGCAATCCTAAAATAAATGCAATAAAACCTAATGGTGATACTAAACCTAGAGCTGTAATTTTATTCAATAATAAACTGACTTGGAATAATATTCTGGTACGCAAGAAGAACTTAGAACTATGTAAAGGGTTTATGAAATTACCGTCAGTGGAAATAATAGTAGAGAATGGAAGTAAAACAGGTTATAAAAATAAAAAAGATAATAAAAATAATGTCATTACTTATATGCCAACGACAATTGCTAATATAAGTAACTTACCTAAAACATCAGAGGATTGTAGCACTTTCTTAACTGCTGGATATGACTATAATAGTTCAGTGGATGAACTAAATTTTATTCTTTCACAGCAAAATATAAATCGAGGGAATGTTGGAAATTCAGCTTCTGGGTTAGAAATTACTCGAACTCAAAATAAATCTCCTTATATTGTGGTTTATGAAAGCCCACAAAGCCCATACTCTTCTATGATTTTAGGGCTTGGACAAGCAAGCCCAGAATCAATTGTGGTTTTGGCGAAAAACTGGCCTGAGTTGTTGGCTAAAGTTTATCGGCATGGAGATAATTTAGACCCTGTTGTGGGGGTTGTTATGATGTTGAATAATGATCCTGTTTTAAAAGAGGCACAAAAAGAGGCAATGTGGAAAAATATTTCAATTGTTGCAACAGGGGCAGTATGTGGTGGAGCAATTTCAGCTGGGACACCAATTTCATTAGCTACATTATTTGTAACGCCTGCTTGTAAAAAATTCTATGAGGATGCAAAAGAGCATTTAGGGTATAGCTGATATTTATCATACAACTACAGTTTAATTAGAGAAATATATAAATTTTAGGGGTAGTGGGGAACTTACATATATCGTCAGTGGGTTAAAGCAAAAAATGTTGTTAAAAATTTTGAAGTGGTATTCATAGGGAGTGGAAATGAAACGTAAAATTTTATTGGGTTTAAGTGCTTTGATATTTTCAAGTGCAACATTTTCTCAAGATGATTTTTCTAAATTTAAGTGTAATTTAAAAAAATGGGGAGATAAAAAATCTCTTTCACAGGTACATATTATAGAAATTCCTAAAAATACAAGTGGACGTTTTGATGTAATACATAATGGTAAGGCTGAACCTGCACAGAGTCTCAGTAATGATAAGAAGATTCGTTGGGGGTATGGTGTTGAGCTAAGTCATGCTACTTACGAATATTTATTTGGAGGTGGTGATGTGGATAGGAGTGAATTACAAAAATTAGGAAAGACTTCTGAAAATGGCGGTATTGTATGGAATTTTGATTTTGATAGCTTGGAATTTAGGGAGCAGTTTGATGATGGTGATGCGAGGGGGATGGGACCAGAAACATTAAAAATAGGTTCCTGTGAAAAGCTAGGGTTTAAACCAACTAAGACTTATACAGATTTAGTTGGTCGTGTTGAGTTTTTTACCAAAAACTATGCTCGTGATTATTATAAAAAAATATTTAGTGAAGCTAATCGGCATTCAATTCATAGTTATTATAAGTTAATTGCTACGGAAATAATTGAGAAAAATGATGGTGGTAAAGTGCAGGCTAATATGCTGGTTGATCTTGTTTCAGCCAATCCTTTTAATAAAGATGATTCAAAACCATATTATACAATCACATTCATGGCGAAATTATTTAATTCAAAAGTTGAGGGTGAGAATTTAAAACCATTAAATAATGATAGTCAATATGTAACTGCATTTGTTAAATGTAATGTGGAACCTAGATCGATTAGATTTACGCAGCTATATAATAATGATGATTATAACGATTTTGATAGTAGTAAACTTAGGTTTAATATTGATGAAAAATATTTGATAAATTATGCCTGTGCTTATGTTGATGCTTTGAATAAGGCTGGATTCTAAAATTGTTTTAACTGGTTAAGGAATTGTGGATATGCATCAAAATATTATTAAAACCTGTATCGTATTAATATTTATGTTTGTTACAGGGATGTGTTATGCAGATAAAATAGATGAATGTAGTGTAAAGAATTCTCCATGGGTATCAAGAGGCGTAGTTCTTTTCTATAAGGGGGAGTGTAAGGATGGGTTTGCTCATGGGAATGGTATATTAAAATTCGAGAGCGGAGCTAATTATGAAGGGGAATGGAAAAATGGTTTCCGTGATGGTAAAGGAATTCATACATGGAAAAATGGCAATCAATATATAGGTGAATTTAAAGAAGGGTATATGGAAGGAAAAGGAAAATTTACTTCTGTAGAAGGGGATACTTATATAGGCGATTGGAAACATGATTTGCGAGACGGTAAGGGAACAATGAAATGGAAAAATGGAAATAAATATGAAGGGGAGTGGAGAAAAAATTCTAGAGAGGGTCAAGGAACTTTGACTTCAATCCTTTCCGCAGAAAGTTTAACTTATACTGGAGGGTGGAAAAGTGATAAAAAAGATGGGTATGGTGAATTAAGACATGTAGATGTGGATGGGGTATCCATTTATAATGGATATTGGAAAGATGGCGAACAACATGGTAAAGGTGATGCAATTTATAAAGATGGCAGACGATATAGTGGAGATTGGGTGAATGGTGAGAGACATGGTTTTGGTGTTGTATACTATGAAGATGGCAGTGGATATAAGGGTAGATGGGAAAATGGTTTCTGGGATTATGCCAATGGTAAAAGATTCACTAAGGAAGAACGTCTTCGAGAATATTTTGGAATAACAAATGATTCTATAAAACCTAGATCTGAAAACGATGATCCTGAGTTAGACCTTGGATATAGATAAAATGGCTAAATAAGATGTGTTTTTATGAGTGGCTATTCAGTTTGGATTATGTCAGTTATATGCTAATGGTAAATTAACTGAAACGCAACTTGAAGGGTTAGTTCAAAAACTTATTGATCAATTTTCCAGTATTGTTCCAAAAAATTGAAAGTCCAACAACAATCAGTCCAGCAAAAAATGTAATTTCAGCAGAAGAGCCCAAGAAATAAATATCAAAATTTTATAGCTTTAATGTCGTATATTTATGAATATATTTATAGAATTTTTATTGATAGCTTTGTTGTTTGTGATGAGCCATTTAGCTAATGCCAAATTGGATATTAAACAAGGTGATATTTTGGCGTTGGATCCCAGTCAGGCGTGTGATGCGGTGGCACTTAAATTGGAGAAAATGGAAGCAGAATTGGATGAAAAGAAAATAACTATAGAGGAGTTGCTGAAAAGTCTGAGAAGTGCCGCAACACCTGCTGCTCAATATGGAAATATAAGTTTGGATTATCATAAAGAACTAGACCGATTTAAATCTATGAAAAACGATTATGATCAATTGATTGTAGAAAGAGAAAATCATTGTATGCCAAACTCAGATGAAAATAGTACAAATTAGAGATGAGTAATCTATTTAAAAGAGTTTTATTAATTATTTCAGTATTTTGTATACATGGTTTGCTTTATGCCAACCCATCATTAGAAAAAAAGCCAAAACTCTATGCGATAGTGATTGGTATTGGAGAATATCCAAAAGCTAACTTTTCTTCAAAATTCGCAAAAAATGATGCAATTGCTATCTATCAAAGACTTAAAGCACAAATTGGATATACTTATATAGAGGGAAATATACAGCTTTTAAATCGACCCGAGCAAACTACACATACTTCTATCCAGCAGGCTTTTGATGATGTGAAATCTAAGATAAAACCAACAGATACATTTGTTATGTTTATTGCAGGTGAGGCTGATCGTGTGGATGAAGAATATTATTTACTCACCTCAAAAACACAAGACTTATCAGCAAAACAAATACAAAGTACAGGCGTAAGTGCTTCGCAACTAAAAAATTTGATCGCAAATATTCCTACGGCATACAAGTTTATTTTAATTGATACACCCATGAGTGATTATGTTATGAAAACGACTGACCTATTTACCACTCATAATATCAAAACGTGTAAATCAGGCATGATATTAACTGCTGGGCGTTATGCAATTGATGATGGATTTAGGGGGCATAGCCTATTCACTTATGCAGTGCTTGATGCCTTCTCTGGGATAGCAGACCAAAATAAAAATGGTTTTATTGAAAGTAATGAACTAGCTCAGTATGTTGAAGCAGCTATTTCAATGATTGCGAAACAAGCTTTTAAAAGACAACAAACACCCTATATAGACAAGTGTGGTGATAATCTTAAGTTTAAGATGCTTCAATAGGGATAGAAAATATAATGAGAAAATTTTATATCAGCCTTTCAATTTTGGTGTTCAGTTTTCCAATTTACGCTAAAACTCCAACTTTTCATGATTATTCAGCACGGACATATACAGGAAAAAATCATCCATTAAAACTTACTTCGGAAAGTCGAAAATATCGAACTTTATTCAAACAAATGTCACAGCAACCTCCAAACTTTGCAGGACATTATGTCATGGAAACAGTAGGGTGTGGCGGTGGTTGTAGCTTTGCTTTAGCATACAATGCAAAAACAGGGCAGAGTTTTGTATTACCCAATACTTTTGCTGATTGTTATAGTAAAGAAAAAGGTTTTACACAAAACGATATTTTTTACCAAAAAGATAGCCGTTTAGTCATGGCTATTGGTAGCCGTTATGGTGATCAGGAAAAGTGTGAAACCGTATATTACCTAGTTGAAAATAATCACTTTAAAGAAATTTTTAAACAATTGAGATAACGACACAAAATGTTTAGACAAAAAGGAAAGATTCGATTTTCTCAAAGAGAAGTCTGGGATTTAGATACGCATTTGGCCAAAATTATTTATACAGATTTAGTACAGTTCAAACAAACAAAACGATATGGCATACCATCACCTTTTTTAGCAGAAAGCACAGAATTGCATCCACTAGGTACAGCAACAGAAGAAACTAAACAAGCATGGGAAGACACTTTAGATCAAATGATCTATGCATTTTCACCACAACGGGAATATGACGAAATTTAACAGAGTATTTATGATTTAAAAATGATTGAAGATAAAGATCGGCTAATCAGTTCTGATCGTAGTATTCCATTCAAGATGCTTACTATTCCTAAAGCTAGTTTTACTCAGCAGGATATAGAAGCTTATAAAGAACGCAAATGTCGATGGGAACAGGGAACAGGGAACAGTTAGATATACAAAAACGGCAGCAAGGACGAGAGCTGTTTCTAAAGTATTTTAATTGTCTTAGGGACTGAACTAATCCATAATTGGACACTAAATGGCGCTTAGCCATTGATAGTCATAGACAATAAGTGGTGTTTAACTATGTTTGCATATTCTTGTTTAGATGAACACTTAGTGATGCCTAGTACTGGACATTGATGTTTCATTTATCTGGAAAGTAAGGTTCGCTACTTATTACTCGATTCTTAACTTCGCTATAGAAGATGCAGGGTAACCACTTATTTACTCATCAACACAAAAGTGTTAAACGTACCTATTCTTATATAAGATGAACAGATATATAAACTTATTTTAAAATAGGTAACATCATACAATTAAGACCATTTATTTTGAAAGTCAGCTCCAGATGAGTTTGGTGTTATTAATGGTTTATGAATATTAATGGTTAAAGGAATGGGAAAATCATTTCCAATCAGAACCGCTTCTCCTGGCTGTAGACTAGGTAAAAAATCGGATGCAGCTTTATCTATTTCACCACATGCGCGTTCAATAATTTCTCTGTCACGATCATTAGTGAGCCTATGGACAATCAGTGTTCCTAATTGGCTTAGTACTCCTTCTGTGATATCTCTTGGTCGCTGGGTTGCTAAGCAAATATTTAGACCAAATTTACGTCCCTCTTTAGCAATCAACTCGAATGCATCCAATTTAGCGATGGTATCTTCATTACCAATAGCTTTACCAATAAAATTATGGGCTTCATCTAAAAAAACAACAATCGGCTTATCTGAAAAACTCCTTGACCTCGCTCGACTCAAAAGATGATGACCAATAGCATTTGCAACAATTTCTCTAGCCTTAAACTCAAAACCCACATCACTTAGATCGATTCTTAATATTTTTTTATTTGAACTATAAAACTCATCTATTTTTTGTACAAGTGTTGGTAATTCTAATGGATTAAAAACGAACTCAAATGTTTTAGATGTTGTTATGCCATGAATTCTTGATAATAGAGCAAGACAATAACTAAAGCTATTCAGGTCCTCATTCCAAATACCATCAGCTTTAGGAGGCCAAACACATTCTTGACGAATTTGCCTACATAGTTTCATAGGATTAAACGGTGCTGAAGGATCTTCAATAAGCTTTGTTCCCCCAATAGAGCGGATACTGACTTTCCAAGATTCTTCTGTTTTACCTATTTTTATGAATACACCATCATCAATTTTATCTAAATGTAATGCTCTAGCTTCAAGTATGTGAGCTAAACGTAAACTTCTAATAGCATCTCTAAATTTAGGACCTTGTGCTTTGCCTGAAGGTTCAAACAACGCTATAAAATCAGTCTCTTGGAAGCATTCTGCTGGCAAACTGACAGCGCAAGACCCAAGGGCTGGGCTAATAGGATCACTCAAATGAATATTTTCAATATCAACACCAATGAAATCTTTATATTCTCCAGTTGGATCAAGAATAATTATTTTCGAATTAAATTTCCGACATTCCTCTAATATTTTTGCAGTTGTATAACTTTTACCACCACCTGTAGAGCCTAGGATTCCTAAATGGCGACCAAATAGTTTCTCAGGTGTTACATTTATGTCACAACCCTGATCTAAATCTATGAAACCTAAATTTAGTTCAACTTTTGGTGTTCCTTTATTCATCCTTTTAGGAAGCTGAGCGATAAGTTCATGAGGTGCTGAATAGATGAGATCATTAATATTTGGATAGTATTCAACTCCAGCAGTTACATACAAACTGTCCATTTGAATTGTGCCAAGAAGTTGGATTCGCCCAGCTATGTCTAAATTAGACTTATCTAAATCATCCTTTTTTATTTCTACGATACGTCCAAGAATTAAGTTCACTTGACTTTCAATTAATATGAACTCACCAACTTCTCCTTTTCCATAACGTTTGCCATGATAGTAAGTTGCTTGATGTTGTAAATTTATATACTCAAAGTTTACAGAATTGGCAGTAACTGCATTTACCTTTCCAAAAAGTAATTCTGGTTTGATTACACCATTTTCATTAAGCATCTCTATCTCCAAATAATTTTTTCATATTTTCATGAAGATTTTCAGCAGGAGATAAAGCCGTAAGATCAGGAATAAAACTCGAAAATTGCTGAAAATCACAATTTAGAAAGAAAATCTCATCATTCTTTCTATCATCTGCAATTTTTTTAAACATTCCCCAATACTTCGATGTTTCAGATGATGGTCTTTCAATATCACTTTCAATAGTTGGCGAGACAATTATAACTTTCAAGTGTGGATTTGAGAGAATTGCGGATAATATTGGCTCGGATAAATGATCATCATTAAATCCAAATCCAGCAATGATTAAACATGTATTCGGCTCTCTTAAACTTTGAGAAAAGCGAGCAATTAACTCTAAGTGAGGCTGTATATATGACTGCTGATATTTTCCCTTTGCAGGAAAAATCATACAACTATTTTCAGCTGTTACATTTTCTGCTTGTTCGATGATATAAGAGTTAGTGTTACGACGACTCCAATTTATAGAGCCATGGAGTTTATAGAGTTGATAAACACCTTCTAAATAATGGGTGTTGGTCGAAGAAGAAGAAGTGTTTCTACGAACAATATCCATATCAAAAAACCTTGCATCATAGATCCGAGGCATAGAGAATGAAAAACCATCAATTACAGTAATACCTAATAGTCCAGCGGCATCTTCAAAACAGGTATCATAATTGGTTGTAAAAAGCTTAACTCTAGGATCTTTTGATTTTCTTCTAGCTAATTTTCTAATAAATTCTTTATGACCAAGAAGTTGTGCATCTTTATCATTAATAAAACGGCATTTTTCTAAAATTAATTCCTTACATTTTTTTATGAATAGAGTCGTTTTTTCTTTTGTTGTACTAACTTGTGAGTAAGCTTCGCAATGGGATAGGCATATTTCTATGTTTTGATTTGACTCAATAGTGATATCAAATTTATTTTCAGCAAAACACTCCTTAGCAATTATATCCATATCATTAGTGGTGCATGCCAACCATAAATCCCACATTTTGGGACCTTTGACAATGTCACCTAATGATGTACCACTACCAGCCAGAACCATAATATTTGGCATCTGTAACGCTGACTTTAATTTTCCTTTAATTTCGGTCTCAAATGTTTCGTTCTCAGTTCCATCATCTTTATCAGAAGAAACCCAAAACTGCTGTAATGAATTATAATATTTATTAGTCATGTTACTACCTATTACTACTTTAATAATCTAAGCCACTGCCTCATTAAATGCTTCAACAACCCCAAATATGTTGTCAGCATCTGCGTCACCAAACACACCATCAATGCCTTCATAGTGGATTTGGTTAAATGGTGGTTCATAAAGTTGTGCCGCATCCAGCACTCCGTTTTGAGTCAAATGGTCAATCATCATTTCAATAAAGCGGATTTGCTTTTCGTTATAGCTTGAGCCTTGTAAATACTTAGAAAAGGCTTCTTGTACGGCTTTCCGATCCAAACCGACTAATGAGCGGATGAACATTGGCAATGATTGATCTGTACCAAAGCATTCTTCGAATTTATCTCGACTCTCAACTTCCTGAGCCTCAAACACAAAACGCTCTAGCTCACTTAGATCGGTCGGTGTTAAGGCTAAACCACGCTTTAACTTTGCGATGGTAATATGGTTTTCATTGGCTTTGATGAAACTCTCTACTCGCTTACGGTACTGGGCAAGGTTTACGCCACTTGAAACGACTGGTATATCGACTGCTTGCATTTCTCCAATTTCATCATCAAGCATGGAATAGACAATGGTCGAGGTCGATTTTTCTATAAGTTTGACCAAACCGCGAATACGTTTACGCATCGCCTCTAACATTGGCAAGGTGATGCCTTTCCAATATTCAACGGTTTGAATGTCTTGAATCAGCGCAATCTGTTCTGCAACAACAGGAATATTTTCTTTGCTTTCTAGCTTTGAAGCGATTTCAATCACTTTATTGGCATAACTCTGAATCGCTGTATTGTTCTTTTCCAATACTGCCAACTCAAGGTTGTAGCAAAGCATATCAAACAGTTTGGCTTCTAAAGTTTCAGGCTCAAGCTGATTCGGGAGTTTCGAAATGTGTTCTCGTAATGTACCGATGGCAAGATCATCTAAGTTGTTCCAAGCATCATCATTCTTGAAGTGTTCGACATACTCAAGTTCAGATTTCACAATGAAATTCTCATTGTTCATGGACTTCACTTCAGTCTGTAGGCTCTGACGCATATCTTGCTGTACAGCTTTTAGCTCTTCGGTGGCATCGTCCTTCGCATTCAGTAAACTCAGGATATTTAAACGTGCTTTAAACAAGCGTTGTCCAAGAGGTTCTGTGGTCGATACAGGCGCACCATCTGGATTTTCATTGAAGTATTCAAAGTTAGAGCAATAGTCGAAGATAAAGAATTCTTTTTTATCATCTTCAGGACTAAACAACTCTTTGCAGAGGCGTGTACCACGCCCAATCATCTGCATAAACTTCACTTTAGAACGTACAGCTTTAAAGAATACTAAGTTGACCACTTCAGGTACATCAATCCCTGTATCGAGCATATCCACTGAAATCGCAATCTGTGGCTCAGCTAAATCTTTCTTGCTAAAGTCATCAATTAAGCTTTGTGGATACTTAGTGGCATGGGTAATGACACGGGCAAATTTCCCATCATATTGCGGATAGTTTTCATTGAAGCGATCAGCAATAAACTGGGCATGTTTTTGATTGACGGCAAAGATAATGGTTTTACCCAAACGATCACCGCCTTCGGTTTTAATACCATTTTCCATTAAGTGCTTAAGCATTAAATCAATCGTGCCTGTATTAAACAGCTCTTTATTAATCTTGGATGCTGAAACTTCTTCGGGAGCTTCTTCATCGCCCCAATTTAGACTATCCCAATGTTGTTTTTCTTCTTCAGAGAGTTCGTCATATTTCACGCCTTCACGCATGAATTTAAGCGGAACAGAATAGGCTTTGGGCGGTACAAGATAACCATCGGCAATGGCTTGATCGAGGTCGTAGTAATCGGTTGGGACACCGCTTTCTAAGCCAAACAGTGCGTATGTATCACGATCTACTTCATCTCGTGGCGTTGCGGTTAAACCGACAAGCAAGCTATCGAAGTATTTAAAAATCTCGCCAAATTTTTGGTAAACGCTGCGGTGTGCTTCATCAATAATAATCAGGTCAAACATGCCTGTACCGAATTGGCGTGTACCATCGGCATTTTTTTCGTCAATTAAGCCGATCATGGTTTGATAGGTCGAGAAATAGACTCGACCCACTTGGTTTTTATCCTCAAGCAAATTGACGAATGAGGCATCTTTTAAATTAGCTTTAAAGGCGTTGTGCGCTTGATTGACCAATGAAGTACGGTCTGCAAGGAATAATGCTTTTTGCACCACATTGGCTTTCATCAGCACATCGACCAGTGCAATGGCGGTACGTGTTTTACCTGTGCCTGTTGCCATAATCAGTAAGCCTGCACGTTCTTTACGTTGATAGGCTGCAAGCATGGCTTTGATGGCACGAGTTTGGTAGTAACGCTCGACAATATCCGCATTGATCGGGAAGCTACTTAAATCAGGGTTATTTTTGCGTCTTTCGATCAAGCGTTTGAGTTCTGCCTGCGTATAAAAGCCATGAACTAAGCGTGGTGGGCCACCTTGCACATCATTCCAGATTCGGGTTTTGTAACCATTGGTATAGAATATGACAGGGCGTTGTCCTGTTTGTTGCTCTAAGCAGTCTGCATAGAGCTTGGCTTGCTGCTGACCAATATCAGGGTCAGTCGATGTGCGTTTTGCTTCAACCACCGCCAAAGGCAAGCCATTGGCATCATACAGCACATAATCCACTGCGCCTTTACCCGATGGACTCGGCATACCTGTAACTTGAACTTCTTCTCGTACCGATGCGCCAATTTCCCAACCTGCTTCTTCAAGCAAGAGGTCAATCTTAAGCTTACGTGTTTCGTCTTCTTTATAGTCGGTATGGTCTTCGATTTTGCTGTTGGCAATTTTGGCTTGTTCAACGTCTGCACGTTTTTGTGCAAGTTCAGCATCTATATTGGCTAATAGTTTTTCACGCTCTTCTAAACTTGCGGACAATTCAAATAGTTTTTGTTCACGTTCACGTAAAGCTTTATGTTGCTCCGCAAACTGTTTTTCTTTAGCTTCTGTTTCTTTTTGCAGTTGTTCTTGGTTGGCGGTGATTTGCTGTGTGTTATCTGCGTTAGGAATTAGTTCGGTTTTAAAGATATGTGGCTGTGAACGGTCTTTTGAGGGTGAGCCATAGTTACGTTCAAACCAGACATACATCAGGAATAAATGGCTGATGTGTTTTACAGTTTCTTCTGTTGTGAGCTGTTTGAACTTTTTCCCATGTACGGCACTGTTGCCGACCATGCGGATATTGTCCATTTTGTCCCAAATATAGGGCGGAATCAGGTCTTTAAATTTGAGATCGTTGAGTAAGTTATGCAGTGAAGCATCGTAAGGCTGAGTCAGTTTTTTGTCGTATTGATACAGCCACAGTACAAGACTTTCAAGCGAGCTTCGAGCAGCAGCAAGAGCAAATTGTGGGGAAATATACACGAGCTTTTCGGCTTCTTTGGCAGTCGCTGCCAAGCTTTTAAATTCAGGTTCTAAAAACTGAAAGTTGCTCATCTTAACCCCATAGTACTTTTTAATTTCAAAAACTTGTTTTTAATTTTTCAATATATCTTAAAAATTCAAATAATTTCAATAAGATTTTAATCGCGGAAATTTAATCCAAGGTAAAATTATATCTTTGAAATAACTGTAACCATGAACTGGACTGAACACCAATTAATGCGCAGATATCTGGAATTTTGATTCTTTGATTTCTTCGAGCATTAAATGTTTCCCATTGATGACCAATAAAACCAATTTCCCCAGTAATCACATAACCATTTGTATGGTACTTTTGCGCTGTGGCGATTAAATCGACATCAGGTTCATCTTTTGTAGCATGAGGAGATGTGGCAGAAAACGGATAAGTTAATAATTTTGTGCGGATAGATAAAATATTATTGCCGACTTCATCACGGTCAATAATATTAACTTTGAAACGTACTAAAAAATCTTCTAAAGTCGTTTCGTCAAACTCAAATGAAAGACATTTTGATTGTGTTTCGTCTAAGACAGATGAGCAAACACAAAACTTAATTGTCGTGGTTAAAACAAGATCATCCAGCATTTCCCAAAGTTTTGGAAAAGTCTGTTCAGGATAAACACGAAAGCAGAGATCTAAAATTGCGTTGGTATCTAAACTCAAATAAATCATCTACATATACACCTGTCTCTGCACATCTTGTAATGTAGTGGGTTTATATGTTGGCTTAATCCCCAAAATATCTTTAGCCGTACTTGCCGAAATCGTATTATGCGACATTGCTGCAATCACAGTTTGCACAAAATATCGACCAAAATGGCTAATAATTCGAGTTGAAGCAGGAATTTTTGCTTCACCAGATTGATTTTTAGCAATTCTAATTTGTTCAAGTTGTTTTAGATAATCTCTAAGTTGTTGATCAGAAATATATCCTGCGAGTTTTAATTGAATTGCAATCGCTGGTCGGCTCGCTTTGGCTTTAGAGCGAACTTTTAACACCAATTCGTCTACAGTCATATCAGGCTGATAACAACTTTCCAATAATTCAAACGGTGCAATAACATGACCAGCAACAGTGTCACAATAGCGTTCCGTTTGATTATTGGTATTGATTGCATTTATTTTTCCATCAAATACACTTTGGCGTAGTCCCAAGTGAACTAATTCATGCATGATGGTGAACAAGCGTCTTTCAGCGGCTTGTCCTGTACTTAAAACAACAATCACAGGAACGACATCAAACCACAAACAAAAACCATCTGAACCGAAAGGTTCTTTGCTTGATTTTTCAATGACTAAAATATCTTTAGCTTCAAAAATACTGCGCCAAGCAGAGTAATAGTCATTATGTTTTACTGCTCGTTTTTGGTGATTCAGATCAAAATAATCAGAAATAATTTTTGCATCTTCGACAGCATCATCACCTGAAAGCATTAAATTAAAATCGAGTGGCTCTTCTCCCATAGTTTCCAAGACATAGAGATAGTCATTTCTTGCTTTAATAGCTTCACGAAGAACGGCTTGATAAGCATAAGAACTGTTAAATACATCTTCCATATTACGATGATCAACAATCGCTGGAATTTCAGGTGTGTATTCTAATTCATCATTGGTCAGATATACACTCGGAACAAAAAGTACTTTAGCGATCTGTTCCAACTCACTGAGCTTGAGAATAGGGGTAGCATCATTGAGTAATGTATAAACTTTTTCTGTTGCAAGTCCTGATTTTTTGGCGAGTTCATTCGCAGATAGATTTCCTATCTGTTGCATATAGCGTTGAATCGCTATGGGCGAATGTTGGACAAAATCAGTCATCTTTTTACTCATGTTCTCATAGAAGCATTGTAATCAAAAAAGATGACCGATGCATTTGCTTTGTTGTATCGGCAATAGCTCCATTCATAATGTTCCGTTAAATGCATGGTTTTGTAATGATTGAAATAGATTGTTTACTTGATTTTTCGAATTTTCCAATTCAGTTTTCATCTTATTAATTTCTTCAGAAATGAGAAAAAATTTGTTCTGAATTTCAATGCTTGGCGCAATTAATGGTATTGATCCTACAATGGTTTTATTCAGATTTGCCATGGTTTGACCTTGTGACACGTTTTCCAAATATCTTTTTATTGAATCTGAAGATAACAACATTTCTAAGAAAAATGGGTTAATTTTCTCTACGTTAAGTCTAAGAAAAAGACTTCCTGTTCCACATAACCAACCCACTTCGTTTTGAGTTACAACAGCACATCTTCCCATTTCACCACGACGACCTAATAAAACATCATTCAGTCTAAGATGATATTGAGTTAATTCTTCGTACTTAGATTGGCTTACTGTTAATTTATGATTAGGAATAATTTTTCCATTTTTTATATGTGATGGATTGATTAAAGGGATTCCATTCTCAATGTAATCCTCTTGATGTAATTGAGTTCCGAAAGGACCAATCTGAATTAAATCTACTTGTTCTGAAAGTTTTTTAACCTCGAAACCTTTAGGATTACTGACAGGATCGCCAAACATATCAATAAAAGTGGCTTGCAAAAGCTGATCTAACTTTTCAATTGCTTGCTGACGTTTTTGGCGTAGCTCATCCGCTTGATCTAAAATAGAAGCAATTCGGCGTTGTTCTGCAAGTGGTGGGAGTGGGACATCTAAATCCTTAATTACACTTTGAGAAATATTTGGCTGACCACCACCGACTCGCCGACTCAAAAGATACGATTTTGATGCTTCTAAAAATCTGTATAGATAATTAACATCACAAACATTTTCATCAGGTTCAATATTACAAATAGCTTGGTTCGTTGTTGCATCAAAAGTAAGCTGAGAAACCTCTCCAACTGTTGCGCCATACATAGCAATCAGTAAAGAACCTTTTGAGACTAATTTAGCTGAGGATTTTTCTACTGCAAAATCAGTTATATATTCTTCAACCTCGGTGATATAACGGTTTTTTAATTCGCCTGATTTAACCCACGGAATTGTACCATTTTCAAAAAAAGCATTATTTGAGCGAGAAGGTGTACCACCACTACCTGTTTTACAAAATGTACTTATTTTTTTAACAGGAATTGTCATTTCAACAACTCCTTAAGCATAGCCATTCCTTTTAAAATATCTTGCTCAAGTACTTCTAAATCCGCCAAAATCTTGCTTGGTGCTTCATAGTCTACTTGCTCATACACCACTTCCTTATAACGGTTAATCGACAAATCATAACCATTGGCAGCAATATCCGCTTTATCCACCATAAAGCTTTGCTCTGTGGCTTTACGAGTGCTTTCTGCTTCTAAGTTTTTAAAACGAGCAATAATGTCGGGAATGTTATTATTTTCATGCTTAGACGCATCAAGCTCATTACGCTTATCATCCAGCGAATAACCATCCGCCTGCATATCATAAAACCAAACTTTGTCCGTACCGCCAGACATGGTTTTGGTGAAAATCATAATGGCAGTTGAAACCCCTGCATACGGCTTAAACACCCCTGAAGGCATAGAAATAATGGCTTCAAGCTTTTGCTCTTCCACAATCTTTTGACGCAAATCTTTATGCGCTTTCGATGAGCCAAATAACACGCCATCAGGCACAATCACCGCAGCACGACCACCTGTTTTCAGCAAACGTAAGAACAAGGCCAAAAATAACAATTCAGTCTTTTTAGTTTTAACGACAGCCTGAATATTCTTGGCACAGCTTTCATTGTCCAAACTGCCTGCAAAAGGAGGATTGGCAAGAATCAGACTGTATTTTTCCGCAATATGTGAATGCGTTTCACTCAAAGAATCACGGTTTTCAATACGTGGGTTTTCAACACCGTGCAGCATCATGTTCATTGAACCAATACGAAGCATGGTGCTATCAAAATCATAACCAAAAAAAGTTTGTTCACTAAAACGCTTTGCAGCTTCAGGGTTGGCAAAAATCTCAGTACTGTAATGATCGTTTAGGTATTCACTTGCCGCTACAAGGAAGCCTGCTGTACCACACGCAGGGTCACAAATGGTATCGGTTGGTTTTGGTTGCATTAGTTCCACAATCATCTTGATGATATGGCGAGGCGTACGGAACTGACCGTTTTGACCTGCTGATGCAATTTTACCGAGCATGTACTCGTAAATATCGCCCTTAGTGTCTTTATCATCCATTGGCACATCCGCAACCAAATCCACCACTTTGGTGAGTAGCGCAGGCGTAGGAATGGTAAAACGTGCATCCCTCATGTGATGGCTATAGGTGGTTTCGTCTTCTGCACCTAAGTTTTTAATGAAAGGAAAGACTTCATTGGCAACGGTATTATATAGTGTTGCAGCATCGCCTAAAGTGATGAATTTCGACCAACGCAGATGATCTTGCTCAGGGGTGAAAATTGGATGTTCTACAGCAGTTTTTAAGCGGTTAGCTTTCTTTTCTTTTGTGATCTGAATTTCATCGAGTCGGCGAATAAACAGCAAATAAGTCATTTGCTCCATGACTTCTAAAGGATTGGAAATACCGCCACTCCAAAATGCGTTCCATATTTGGTCAATTTTGCTTTTAATTTCGCCTGTAATCACGGTACGACTCTCAAATTTCTTTGAGAGTATTGTGTTGAATTTTAGATGAAAAAGCTATGATAAATTAGAAAGATGAGACAACTTGTGTCGCAAAAAATTGCCTATATTTTGAGATATTGGCATCAAATCATTTTATTTTGCATCAATCCAAGCGTGATAAACTTCGTAAGCCCATTTCATTGAGAAGGGGATTTCATCCTCTCTAAGTATGAGCTCAATTACTTCAAGGCGATGACTTGTATCTTCTAATTCATAAAAATCAAGATCGCCCTTAAATTTATTATTCATGTTTTTAAATCTCATTAGACTTGTGTTTCAAAACTATAAATATAGCTATAAGTGATACATGTAGGTGTGTCAGTTGTTTATGAAACAAAGCCCCAACTATCTACATGATCAGCCCACCATTGCATCATAATTTTACGATCATTTAACCATTGAGCATGATTGTATGTCGCCCGTGTTTTATTATCCGAAACGTGGGCAAGCTGTATTTCAACCCAATCCTTATTAAAACCATTCTCATTTGCAATTGTAGAAGCTGTTGCTCTTAGGGCATGCATGGTGAATTCTAATTTCATATTATGAAGGGCAGTATTTAATGTAGTTTTACCCATCATTTCACCATCTTCACCTGCAAAAATATATTCGCTATTGGGGTAAAGAGCAAATTGCTCTCTAATGATTTGTATGGCTTGATTTGATAAAGGAACAACATGCATTCTGTTCTTTTTCATATTACGCTTTCCAGCCAAAATATCAGCCTGTGATACTGCTGGAATAGTCCACGTCTTCTCTTCAAAATTAATATATTCCTTTTTGCCTCGACGTATTTCAATGCTTCTAAGCCATGTATATGTTGCTACTTTGATAGCATTTCTTGTACTAGTAGAGCCACCGTATGTATTGAGCTTAGACATAAGTTCTCTTTTTTCAGATTCGGTCAAGGGTCTGGCATGAGTTACTTCTGGCTGCTTTATGTAGCCTCTAAGGACGTAGGTAGGGTCAATAGAAATACGTTTTGTGATAATGGCATATTCCATGACTTCACCTATTATTTGCCTAACAAAAATTCCCTTAACTTCCCCTGTACCTCTTCCTGATTTTTTGATTCTTGCCATAGTACTATCAAGAACATTTTTAATATCAATCGAGTCGATCTCATGAATAGGTTTATTACCGATAAGAGGATAAACATCTTTCTCAAAATAACTGCTGCGGCGTTGTTCCCATTCCTTTGATTGTTGAGTTTTTCGAGAATTCATAAATTCTAGGACTTACGCATTGACGGATTCAAAAAAGTATTAAAATAGTTTATAAAGTATCTGTGATCAGACGAACTAAACATGCTTCTACAGCAACTTGTACATTACCCATTTATATGGGCTTTCTCATGA